>CAYNUD010000125.1:0-4856 GCA_964400315.1 uncultured Clostridium sp.
TCCTTTCGTCACTCTTTTTTTACTTTCTGTAACACATCTATTGTAAACCTACAAATATTAAGTAAAGTAATTATAGACGAACGAACCGAAGCGGTGACAATATTTTTCCAATATGCAAAATATTATTACAAATCGGTTAAACTTTTGTTAAACATTCTATAAACAGGTTGATATTTATAAGATTTTTTGGCATTATTAACCTGTAAAGAAAATAAATTACTTTAAGTTTTCTTTAATCACAATGAAAGGCGTGAGCCCGATGCATCGGTTGCGGCTAAGGTGATATATTAAGATAGGGAGACAAACAAAATGGAAAAATTTAAAATATTTTTGTGCTTCTTTTTGCTGGTGTGCACCGTGCTCGGTACAACGGGGTGTTCAACCGAAGAAAGCAACAATTTAACATCTGCGAACAATGATTTAACCGTGGCAAGCACCGGCGAGGTTTCGACCGAAAGCCCCAAGAATATTATGACCGTATCCTCACACGTCGTCATGGCGTACGACATCTCGGACAATAATGTTCTTGCGGAAATAAGTGATTATATAGCTCTTATTCAAATTGACGAAATCACGGGCGTAAGCAACAAAAATCGCCTTACGGGAAGCTACATCAGCACTTCATACACCTACGGAAAAGCCCGAGTTCTCAAGGCTTTTAAAGGCGATATAGGCACGACGGAAATCGGCTTTGTCAGAGACGGAGGAATTATACCGTATAACGAATGGATAAAAGGTCAGGAAGACCCCGACAAGCTCATTCGTATGAGAAGAGAATCAGGCATTTCCGATGCCGAAACGGACGATATGTTCGTTGATTATATGCCTCAAGGCGACATAACAATCGAGTCGGGAAAAACCTATTTGGTTTATATGTTCAGAAACCCCGAATTCAATTTGGAAAACGAATATAGCATTCAAGGATATCAGTACGGACTGCGGGAGCTGCGTCAAAACGGCAACGCCGCTCAAAATACCTCTGACCTGTATGTAAAAAACAACACCACCGGTAAATGGGAAGCCCTTTCCGACATTTTGCCGGGAGAAACAATATGAATTTTAATACAGCCGGGCAAAACGAGCTTTTGCTCGGCTTTTTTGAGGTGATTTTCGATGAAATACATTAGGTGGTTGCTTTGCTTTGTTATGATGTTTTTCATTCTCCTCGGTATAGGCGAATTTTACGAAATTCACCTTTACAAATTTCCGATAAAAAGCTCCTTTAATGTTGTGCTTTCCGAAAACGACAAAGAAAATTTTGTTTCTTTTCTTTGTCTAAAATCGAATGAAACGGGCGTTGACATATATTTTACCGATTCGCAAAAGCAAAACAGTATTTACATTACAAATATATATTGCTCATCCGAAAATGCCGAAAACTACTTGACGGATAAACATTCCGTCACCTCGGGCGAGCACGATTTCATTTTTATGCCGAATGTTACGATAAATTATCACAGTCTTGCGGAATATACGGCAAATAAATCCGATTTAATGTTTTTTTTGCACGGGGATATGAAAAAGCAGGCCGAATTGGTCGAGGCGGTTTCACAGAAATATAATGTTACTCATACAGGACTTCCTACGGAAAAATCATTTTTTTCGAGCAAGCTGTTTTTGTTTCATATTATTGAATGGGGGCTTGCTTCGGTGCTCCTTACGGCAATGAATATATACGAAAACGCAGTAACGAAAAAAGAAAGAGCCGTGAAATATTCTATGGGCGAAAGCTCGAAAAGAATGTATCTGCGTTCCGTTCTCACCGATACGACGGTTTTTATCGCTTCGTTCGCTCTACTGACGGCGGCACTTTACTCGTTCACATTTGTCACCTTTTCTTATAAAACGACTCTTGCATTTTTCGGAATTTTCCTTGCAATAAATGCCGTGACAAAATTACCGACGCTTAAAATTGATCTGCGCAAGGCCTTTACTTCAAGCATTCAGGCAAGCGGCTTGCTTGTGCTCAGTCACGCTTTCAAGGCTCTGTGCTGCATTTTGACAATTGCCGTTTCGATGACCTGTTTTGAAATGCTTTACACTTGCGTTCAAGTGCGTAACCAGGAGCCTCTTTTTGAAGAATATAAGGATTACGAATTTATTGAAATGATGCCGTCCGGCGAAGATGATTTTGCCGCCGGAAGCAACCGAGCCGTTTTGGGATATAAGCTTTTTCGCGAATGCGGTGATGATTTTGTGACACAGGTTGCATTTTCCGAGTGCAAAGGGCGTGACGGAAAAAAGCGAAGCATTATTGCTTGCGGCAGAACCTCAAAGAACGCCGTGCTTTCCGCCGTTCCCGAAATATCGGAAAGCAAATTAAATCCGAACGGTATGACCCTTATAATTCCCGAATATGCAGGTGTGCAAGAGGATATTCCGCTTTATTCGATGCTTGTTACGTCCGTACCGAGCGGAGGAATGGGATACTTTTTTGCCAATGAATACACGGAGGAAAGCATTAAAATCTTAACTTATTCCGAGAATGCATATCTGACGGCACTTTACGATAAAAACAGCGGTGCGGGCAAAATATACAAGAACCCCGTAATTGTGTTAAACACCTTTGAAAATACCGTAATTGACGAAAAATATTTCAGCATAGAAAAAATCGACGAAAACACTTACAGCTCCGGGCTCGGCTCATCAATAATTTCCGAATTGACCGCATTTAAGATATCGACAGAGAACTTTTTACATTTTGCCGAAGAAAACGGTTTTGACATACAGACAGATTATTTGACAAAAACAAACCTATACGAAAAATATCAAACCGCACTTGTCAGGAACAACCGTGCAACTCTTATCGCCGCAATGCTTCTTGCAATAATGCTGATAATCGACATTATCTTTATGAGCGTTATCGTTAAAATGGAGTACAACGTTCACGCAAAAGAAATCGCCGTCAAAAAGGTGCTCGGATATAATCTTCTTCAAAAGAACAAAAGTGTTTTTGCTTTATCCTTTGCGATATACGCCGTCGGAACGCTTGCCTGCATTGCACTCGCTTTCATATCGGACTCATTGAGCGTTCCTTTTGCGCTTTTGGGATGTCTTTTGCAGTTTTGCATAGAAATTCCGATAACCGTTTTCTTTGTCGTGAAAAGTGACAGGGCGAGAGTAAATAAAATATTGAAAGGTGGCAGCTTATGATTAAGCTTGACGGAATTTCAAAAAGCTTCGGAAATAAAGTCATTTTCGATAGTTTCTCTCTTGAAATAAACGAAAAAGATTTTATTGTGGTCAGCGGCGTAAGCGGTTGCGGAAAAACCACGCTTTTGAACATAATAGGTTCACTTGAGCCGGTCGATTCGGGCAAGGTTGTTGTTGACGGAAAAGACATAAGCAAAAGGTCAAATCAAATCGAATATCTCAGAGATAAAGCGGGATTTCTTTTTCAAAATTTTGCACTCATCGAGAATAAAACGGTGTTCGACAATTTGAATATCGTACAAAAAGGCTCTCGCTCCGGTATGTCGTTTGATGAGGCACTCGAGGCCGTCGGCTTGGCGGATAAAATAAACCAAAAGGTATACAGTCTTTCGGGCGGCGAACAGCAAAGAGTTGCTTTGGCAAGACTTATGGTGAAAAAGTGCAAGTATATTATCACCGATGAGCCGACCGCTTCGCTTGACAGGAAGAACGCACAAGCCGTTGTTTCGATTTTGAAGCAACTTAACTCAATGGGAAAAACGATTATTCTTGCCACTCATGACGAAGAATTAAAAAAAGATGGAGAGAGGTTGATCGAGCTGTAAAAAGCAAACGCATTATAATTGTTGCGGTTGTTCTCGTTGTATTGTTTTCGGCACTGAACATCTTTTGGTATGCATATCGCTATAATCCGCTGATTGAAAATATCCCCGAAAGCTACGGAATAAATATTGTTTCGATTGCGGCTAACCGAGCAGGACGAAATCAATCGCCCTGCTCGGTTTGTTTTTGTGTCATCTTCACTTTTTCAAAAATCCGAATAATCCTTTTCTTTCTTCACATTCCCCGCTGTCGATTTTCTTCAGCTCATAGCCTGTTTTTGCCACTGTCTCACCGAGCTTCTTTTCGTCGAGGGGCTGTGAAGATACGATAACCGTTTCTCCTTTTTTGTGCGACGAGGTGACTTTTTTTACAGGGAATGCGGCCCGTATTGCATCGTTGACGTGTGCCTCACACATACCACACATCATGCCGTCGATTTTCAGCGTTATTTTATACATTTATATCACAACCTTTTGCAAGCGAGGGAGGCACGGCAAACGCCGCGCCTCCCTGACGCTTTTATTGTTTCCCATGGCAGGAGCCCGACATTGCACAGTTTGCACAGCCGCAACCGCAGGAGGATTTGCCTTTCTTTTTATCTTTTATCAGCTTCAATATGACAGCGGCTACGATAACCGCTAAAGCAAGGCATATTAAAACAGTTGCGATATTTTCAGCTATCCATGTAAGCATCTTACAGACTCCTTTCGGTGATTGATTGAATTATTTAAGCTTTGTTGCTTCTTTGTAGGGACGGACAAGCATATAAATCATACCTGCGAGCACTGCGATTGCGGCTATAAGTCCGACAACGCTGATGTTACCTGTGAAAAGTCCGCCGAACTGGTTAATCATAAGCGCTATCGCATAAGCAAAGCCGCACTGATACGCTATTGCAAACCAAGTCCACTTTGAATTGTTCATCTCACGCTTGATTGCGCCGATTGCCGCAAAGCAGGGTGCGCAAAGAAGGTTAAACACAAGGAACGAATATCCGCTCACGCCCGTAAACGCCTGAGCAAGTGCCTGATATACGGTGCCCTCTCCGCCGCCGTAGAGAATGCCGAGGGTGCCGACAATGTTTTCCTTTGCGACAAGTC
>CAYNUD010000126.1:0-4718 GCA_964400315.1 uncultured Clostridium sp.
AGGGACTTGACCTCGAGGACCCCGCAAATGAGCCGCAGTACAACAAGCCCGGCTTCCTTGAAATGGGCGTTTCTCCCGAAATGGCCCCCGACGAGGACACCTACATCACCATTCACTTTGAAAAGGGTGTTCCCACCGCAGTCAACGGGAAGGAAATGGGCGGCGTTGAGCTTATCAAATACCTCAACGAAGTCGGCGGTAAGAACGGTATCGGTCTCAACGACCTTGTTGAAAACAGACTTGTCGGCATGAAGTCGAGAGGCGTTTACGAAAACCCCGCAGGCGCAATTCTCTTCAGAGCTCATAACGTTCTTGAAACCATCACCCTTGACAGAGACACTCAGCACTACAAAGAGATTATCGCTCACCGTTTTGCGGAGCTTGTTTACTTCGGTCAGTGGTACACTCCTCTCAGAGAAGCGCTTTCGGCATTTGTTGACAGCACTCAGCAGACTGTTACCGGTGACGTTAAGCTCAAACTTTACAAGGGCAACATCATCAACGCCGGCGTAACCTCACCCTACACTCTTTACAGTGAGGACTTCGCAACCTTTGATGCCGACGACGTTTACAACCAGAAAGATTCGGCAGGCTTCATTAATCTCTTCGGACTTCCCATTAAGGTCAAGGCAATTCTTGAGGCCGAACGCAATAAATAAAATCAAACGGGGCGGCTGATGCCGCCTCGTGTCATATAGGTGATAAATATGAAACTTTGGGCAGGACGCTTTTCAAAAGAAGCGGATAAAAAAACCAACGATTTTAATTCTTCTATAGCAACCGATTCGAGAATGTATGCCCACGATATCGAGGGTAGCATAGCTCACGTCACGATGCTTGCGGCAAAGGGAATAATCCCCGCCGAGGACGGTGCTTCCATAGCGGCGGAGCTTGCGAAAATTAAATCGGAAATAGCCGACGGGACTCTCGCAATCGACCCGAACGCCGAAGATATCCACACCTTTATCGAGCAAACGCTCACCGAGCGTATAGGCGATGCAGGCAAGAGACTGCATACGGGCAGAAGCAGGAACGATCAAGTTGCTCTTGATGTCAGGTTATATTTGCGTGACGAATGCGACAAAATTCTTTCACTTATAAAAGAGTTGATTGAAGCGCTTTCGTCAAAAGGCAATGAATACGCCGATGCGATAATGCCCGGCTATACACATTTACAGCGCGCCCAACCGATAACTTTTAAAACTCACCTTTTTGCATACACCGAAATGCTCAACCGTGACCTCGGCAGAATCGAAGATGCAAAGAAGCGTATGAATTCCTCACCCTTGGGAAGCGGCGCTCTTGCCGGCACGACTTATCCCATTGACAGAACCATGACCGCCGAACTTCTGGGCTTCGATTCATTCACCGCAAGCACGCTCGACGGCGTTGCGGACAGAGATTTCTGTATTGAGCTTGCCTCGGCGCTTTCGCTTGTTATGGTTCACCTTTCGAGACTGTGCGAAGAGATTATTCTCTGGTGCTCATGGGAATTTAAGTTTGTCGAGCTTGACGATGCGTTTTCAACCGGTTCAAGCATCATGCCTCACAAAAAGAATCCCGATATCGCGGAGCTTGTCAGGGGTAAGAGTGGCAGAGTATTCGGCGATTTGATGACACTTTTGACCGTAATGAAAGGATTGCCGCTTGCATACAATAAGGATATGCAGGAGGACAAGGATGCGATTTTCGATGCATTCGACACAGTCAACATCTGCCTCGTTACTCTTATTCCCATGATTTCAACAATGAAAGCTATTCCCGAAAACATGAGAAAAGCGGCGGCAGGCGGTTTTATCAACGCCACCGACTGCGCAGATTACCTTGTATCAAAGGGCTTGCCTTTCCGCGATGCATATAAGGCAACAGGCGAGCTTGTGGCACTGTGCATACGCACGGGAAAAACACTTGAAACGCTTGAACTTTCGGAATATCAAGGCGTTTGCGAACTGTTCGACATCGGCGTGTACGATGCAATAAAACTCGAAAACTGCGTAAAGCGCAGAGGACTTATGAAATAAAGATACAAAAAGCGGGTGACTTCACATCAAATGAAGCACCCGCATTTATTATTTGTTTTTATCAGCCCTCGTAATCAACAAAGCAATCATGGTAAATGGTTGACCAGAGAACATAAACATCCTTGCCGTTCTGATAATAGGTGTCGTCGGGAAGCTGAGTCGCACTCGTCGCACGGGCAAAGCCGCAAGCCTTAAGACCCTCAACAAAAATGTCTGCCATTTCCTGAGTCTTGAGAGTGATTCTGCCCTTTACTTTGATCTCGGTTCTGGGATGAGTATACTTGGTAAGCTGGCCCTTTACGAAGCCGGTTGCCCACCAATAGCTGTCATAAGGTCTTGTGAACACCTTGACATACTTACCGGGGTTATCCGAAGTGTTGCTGAAATAGCAGTCAAGCTGCATCTTGAGCCAATCCTCCTGATCGGCACAGTTGTAATGGTTAACGGA
This sequence comes from uncultured Clostridium sp., assembly GCA_964400315.1. Classification (GTDB taxonomy): domain Bacteria; phylum Bacillota; class Clostridia; order Oscillospirales; family Acutalibacteraceae; genus CAG-177. The sequence goes on from CAYNUD010000126.1 coordinate 2,470, forward strand.
GCCGCTTTCTGCCTTGTATGTTCCCTCGGGAGCAGTGTAAACGCCGATTTCCGCTCCGACAAGGAGCCAACCGTACTGACCTTTCCAGAACTGAATCATCCAATCCTTGTGGTCATAGGTAAAGCGAATACGTATTTGGTCAATGAGCATTGCGGCACCGGTTGCAAGATTGTCGTAAATCTCGTTGTAGCCCGCATTCTTCTGCCAGCAATCCTTGTCGTCGCAGTAATAATAATTCTTTTCGACATCTTTTCTGTAGCCGAGAAGCTGATACGGTCCGCCGATAGCATCATCGACTATGGTATTAAGACCGCCGGACTTTTTGGTAGTGGTAACAGCGGTGTTCTTTTTGGTAGTCGTAACCTTGTTGTTATTGTTCTTCTTGGTTGTCGAGGTTTTCTTTGCGGTTGACTTTGTAACATCGGCAATCTGCTTTATCGTTTCGCTGATGCTTAAATCCTCCGATGAAGGCTCGACAGGGTCATTGTTTACGGGAACGTATGTGGGATACTCGTATTCGGGCTGAGTTGTGGGAGCGGTTGTGCTCTCCTCAACTGCCGTGAAATGTCTGACAATGGGTACTGCCGCAACTGCCGCACCGATTATTACAACGGCGCTTATCGCAAGGGCAATAATCTTGGTTTTGCTCATTGTTTTTCCTCCTTAAACGTACTCCTGAAAGAAGCCGAATTGTTTATGTTGTCCTTTTTATCTGGCATCCTGCCAAATGTATATAACATCCTTGCCGTAAATCTTGTAGGTATCGGGAATCTCGGGATTGAACGTACCCGCAAGAGTAAAGCCTGCCTTATCGAGAGCATCCGCAAAGGCCTGCGCCTGCTCAACGTCCTTAAAGGTAATTCTGCTGAGAAGTCTCAAGTCGGAAGAGTCGTTCTTGTCCTTGAGTGCTCCGTCAACATAGCCCGTCTGCCACCAATGCTCGGAGTAGTTTCTAGTAAACTGCGGCAAGTACACGCCGTCGTTGTTTTCGTTCCAGAGAATTGTCATTTCCATATCGAGCCAGTCTTCTTCTTTGGCACAATTGTAATGGTCATATGAACCCGCCTTGGGCCTTGTGTAAAGTCCGACCTCGCCGCCGATGGTGCCGAGCCTGCCGGAAATGTACTGACCCTTCCAAAGCTGTATTCTGTATGCCTTACCCTGATAGGTAAACGGAAGCTTTACGGTATCAATTGTAAAGTCAATAAGTCCCGCGCCCCAATCGTAAAGCGAATTGTAGCCGAGATTCTTTTGAACGCAATCGGGATCCGTATCGTTGTTATAGATGTATTCTTTCAATCCGATTACATCATAACCCATTCTCATAAGACCCGAAAATGACATATCGTTGGGAAGATTGGTTGTGGGTGCCACAACCTGCTGATTACTGTTTGCCGAGCCGTGTGACATCTCATCCTCGTCAAGAACGGGAATCGTAACATCCTCTTTTTCTGTAGTTACCGGCTTTGTTGCCTTTTCGGTTTTGGGCTGAGTAACATCTTCTTTTTTGCTTGCTGTAACATCATCATTGATGACCTGAGCTATTGTAGTTGTTATGCTGCTGAAAATCGACTCCGTATGCGACTCGTAATAATACGGAGACTCGGTGGTAATATCCGTTTCAACAATTGCATCAACGGGAACACTTGCGCCGTTATGAAGCTTGACACCGAGAACAGCCGCAATCGCAACAAGCGCCACGGCAACAACGGATGTAGCTATAACGGTCAAATTTGCTCCTTTCTTTTCGCTCATATGCAACTTCCTTTCATCCTTAATCTCATTTGTTTTTCTCTTTAGCTCGGCTTCGTGTGGCGGAGCCGAGCTTTTTGGTGGAGATGGCGGTAATCGAAACCGCGTCCGAAAAACCCTTGCAGGGACTTTCTACGAGTGTATCCGGTCTTTTAACATTCCCTCTCGCAATCGCCGACAGGCAGGCTCAAGCGTTTGGTAGACAGATTATTCATGACGGGCTATCAGCCGTTACCCGTTCACGTTCACTGCTGATCGACGCCTCGTTGCCGGCCGCAGTATTCCGGCAGGAGACGGCTGCTTAATTAAGCAGCAAGAGCAACTGTATTGTTGTCGTTTAATTTTGAAAATTGCGGATTATTAAGCGGTCCCGCCCCGCTACTCGCTTATCCGTGTTCGGATTCCCCGTCGAAATCCTTTCATCCCCGTTTATCATTTACGCAAATTGCGTTCAATGGTACGTTGGGCATCTCTTTTTGCCGCCGTTTCGCGCTTAT
>CAYNUD010000127.1:0-2787 GCA_964400315.1 uncultured Clostridium sp.
ATCGTCAAACAGGTAATAATCACCCATGCCATTGACCTCACATGCATACATTTTTCCGTATTTCTCATGCTCGATAACGGCGTGTTTTTTTATTCCGGAGTCAATTTCTTCACGCAGAGTAAGGCAACGCTTTGACATTTCGGCTTGACCGCACGCTTCAAGCATTTCGGAAAGATATCCGAGAGTAACGACCGCAAACATGTTAGAGGCTACAAGATATCCGTAACTGCAAGCATCGTCGCTCGGTCTGAAGCCGGACCATGTCATGCCCGTATACTTAACAGGCTCACCCATACCGTTGTTATGGATGGTGTCATTGTAACGCCTTGTGTTTCTGAAAAAGCGGTAGGGAGATTCTTCAAAATGATGCTGTTCCGTTTTCCAAATTGAAATCACGGTTTCGGCACATTCGACGAAGCTGTCGTCGAGCACGGAAGAATCCTCCGTTGCTTTCCAATAAAGATATGTAAGCCTTATGGGATAGCACAGAGAATCAATTTCATATTTCCTTTCCCAAACTATCGGGTCGTTTTTCGGTAAATCTCCGAACGGCTCATAATCGTTTGCCTCTTTTTTGAAAGCGTTTGCATAAGGCTCTGCGGCAATATATTTTCTTTGTCTTAAAATCACACCCTTGATTATACGACGGATATCCTCGTTTTCTTTTGCAAGAGGCATATAATGCGATACTTCGGCGGTGGAATCGCGAAGCCACATGGCCGGAATATCGCCGGTAAGCACAAAAACAGTGCCGTCGGGCATTGGCTCGGTTGCCGTTTCAAGAGTGTTGGGATAGCAGTTGCGATACAATTTTGCAAGCTTCGGACTGTATGATTCAATCCGTTCGCAGTAATTGTCCATTCTTGCTTTTACACAATCCGGTAGTTTCATTTTTAACCTCATTCTGCCGTAAATTTTCGGCGTTTAATAGTCTATTATCATTTGACGGTAATCGAGAAATTCGAAGCCGTTACGCTTATAAAGGCGTATTGCACCGAAGTTCTCCGCACCGACTTCAAGTCGGATACGTTTTACCTTGTCGGAATATTCGTTTTTTATAAAACTGAAATATTTGCCGCCGATACCTTTACCTCTGTATGACGGCTCGATATACAATTCTTCCAACCATAAAGTTGTTCCGCCGACTTCCGTTTCAAACTTAAAAGAAGAAAGCCCGAAGCCTGCCGTTACGCCGTCGGCTTCAACGATATACGCAAGCAGTCTGCTGTTCGATTTTACAGCCTCGTCAAAGTTTGCCTTGAATATCGCCTCGTCAGGCTCATGAAGCACGGCAGGCGGCGAGTAAAATGAATTTGCCATACGAAGATAATCCGCACGGTCGCTTTCTTTGAATTTCCTGAATGTTATTTGCATTTGATTTTCTCCCGGTTGCCTTATTATAATATCCTAAAATCGTTAAAAACAACATGAATCAGCTTATCGCTAAGTGTAAATTCGAGCCATTCGCCGCTGTCTGCCGATTGGGTCAGCGTGAATATGCTGCCGTTTACCGTGCCCGTGTATTTCCATATTCCGTCGGAATACGAAGTGCCGACATCAATTCCGTCATATACACAGACAAGCGCATCGGTCAAAATCGCTCCGAATTCGGTTTGAGGAAACCGCGCCGAATTTGTTTCAAAGCCGAGGCTGTCGTATTCAACGGAGCAGTTGCCGTCGGAATATATCAGTTTGAGCGGTTCGAGAATTTCGGGTGTCAGAATGTCGAGGGTATAATTTGATGACGTTTCTTTTGTAAGTACGGCGGTGATTTCGAGCGCATCAAAGGCGACTGTGACGGTCGATTCGAATTTTGCCGGAGCAGTCGGAGGAGCGGTCTGCACATCAGGTGAATCGTTACAGCCTGTGCAGAGCAGAACAATCAGTAGTGAAAGTGCCGCAAGAGTCTTTTTCAAAATAATCAATCCTTATTCAAATTTTGAAAAAAACTCAGGCAGATAATTCATAACGTCGCTTGGAAGCATGCCTCGCATCGAAGTCTTTTCCGCTACCGAATCGGCACAAAGTCCGTGAAGATACACGGCGCATACGGCGGCATCAAACGGCTTCATGCCTTGAGCAAGCAGAGAAACCGTCATGCCGGCAAGTAGGTCTCCGCTTCCGCCCTTGGCAAGCCCTGCATTACCTGTGGGGTTTACGTAAATTCTCATCGGTTCGCATCCGCAAACTATTGTATTTGCTCCCTTGAGAACAAGTGTAACGCCGTATTCCTTTGAAAATTCATAGGCGGCGGCAATGGGATTCGCAACGATTTCCGCAATGCTTTTACCGCACAGACGGCTCATCTCACCGGGATGCGGCGTGAGAATAATCGGTGCCTGAGCTTCTTTCAATATATCTATATTTGTGCTCAGTGCGTTTATTCCGTCCGCATCAATTATTACGGGCTTTTTTGTTTCTTTGATAAAATTCAGCGTAAGGCGTGTGGTATCTTTATTGAAGCCGATGCCGCAACCCAAAAGCACGGCGGTTGCTCTTTTTGACGCGTCAAATATGTCCGCAAGTGCATTGAAAGAAAATGTGCCGTCAAAATTGGAGTCAAGAGGCAAAAGCAACGGCTCGGTAAGCTTCGGTGCAATACCCGCATAGGCACTCTGCGGAAAAGCGAGAGTAACGAGTCCCGCTCCGCTTCTCATCGCTCCTCCGGCGGCAAGGCAGGCGGCTCCCGTCATTCTTGTGCTTCCGCAAACACAAAGCGCATGACCGTATGTTCCTTTATTTGAAACGGATTTACGCTTGGGAAGCATCTTTTGAATGTCCTTTGCA
>CAYNUD010000127.1:2797-4572 GCA_964400315.1 uncultured Clostridium sp.
ATAGGTGAGGCAGGCTACGCTGTCAAGCTTGCCGAAATCCTCTTCCCGTATGCCGATGTCCGCAACAACTACTCTGCCGCACACAGTACAGCAAGGCTTCATTATGTGTATGGGCTTGTACGCCGATATTGCAACAGTCAAATCAGCTCGAAATGCAGTTCCGTCTATTGAGGCGCTGTCGCAGTTTGTACCGCTCGGAACGTCAATTGCGACAATCTTTGCGGGAGAAGTGTTTACCGCTTTTGCAAGACGGGTAAGAGAAGGGTCAAGCTTCCCTGAAAATCCCGTGCCGAAAACGGCGTCAACGATTATGTCTGAACGGTTTATAAGGTCACGGTACAATGGAAGATCATCTTTATATTCAACGCATTCTATAGCCGCGCTTTCAAGTAAACTGTAATTGTCGGCGGCATCCTTGGCTTTAGGCTCTCCGCAAGCAAGCATTACCGTCACCGAGCAGCCGTGTTCCCAAAGTCTGCGTGCGGAAACAAAACCGTCACCGCCGTTTTTGCCCTTTCCGCAGATAACAAGAATCTTGGCGGGCTTCTGTCTGCCGATGCAGTAATTTTTTGCAATAATATCGGCACAGGCAATCCCCGCATCCTCCATGAGTTTCGGGAAGGTTGTGCCCCTTTTTACGGCGTTGCATTCCGCCTGATACATTTGATTGCTTGTTACGACAAACATGAAATCACTCCTATAACTTTAGTTTAACATATTACATTAAATAATTAAAGAGAAAAACGCAAAAAACTTATTTTTTGTTGCTCATTTGTCGAAATGATGATATAATCCTTACAGAGGTGATTTCCGTGGAAAAATATATTAACGAATACATTAGGCCCCGCCTTCAGGGTGACGGAGGCGAAATCACGTTTCTAAAGCAAGAGGGTAGCGAGGTTACTGTTCTTTTTCAGGGCGAATGCTCAAAATGTCTGATTCTCGACAGATGTATCAAATGGATAGAAGAACGCATCGCACATGACCTCGGAGAAAGTGTAACGATTATCGGTGTAAGAAAAAAACCGTATTTTCAAGATAAATGAGGCGATAAGATGGCACATATAAAGGTTGAACGCAGAAGTATGAGACCGAAGGAATGGATAGAGTTACGCTTCGGTTGGTTGAAAAGGCATATTTATTCCGAAAAATACGAAATAGAGGATTTTTATATTCGTGAGGCTCGGCAGATATCCGAGATGAATTTCGAGTTTTATGATGAAGAGCCGAGAAAGCTGACAAGGGGAGATATGTATTTTACACCCGACGGCACAGCGTTCATCACGGCAGATACCCGTCTGCCCAAAGAGCTTGTCGGTAAAAAGTACAGCTTTTTGCTCAAAACGGCGGCTGAAATGATAGTTCGTGTCAACGGTGTTTATGTAGGCGGTATTGACCCGAACAGAGAGCGGATAGAATTGTCCGATTATGTTACGGATGAAAACCTGCATTTTGATATTATGGCGTATAATCGTTCAAAGCCCGATGACGAAAGAAATCCCGAAAGTCTCGCGGTCAGAGGTTGCCGCCAGATATTTGAGGGAGGATTCTTTGCGGTTGTAAACGAAAAGGTCAGGTCGTTGGTTTATGATACGGAGATGCTTTTCGATGCCGCAACAAGCGGTACGTTCGGAGAGGATTTTTCTGAGTTTGTAATAAGAGAACTTGATACGGCGCTTGCTTTGATAGACTATGATGATGTGACCGATACTGCAGTGACTGCGGCGGCGGAGTATATTGAGAAAAATATATTCGAAAACAAGAATTATAAGGGC
>CAYNUD010000128.1:0-4513 GCA_964400315.1 uncultured Clostridium sp.
TAGCCGTTGTAAACGTCAATGCCGAACTCACGCATACCCTTTTCGTATTTCGGGTCAAGGTTTGCGCCGCCGCATATAATCATATCGAGGTTGCCGCCGAGATTGTCAAGAATTTGCTTGAATATCTTGCGTCTCTTGTCAATGCCTATCTTCATTAAAGCATTGCTGATTTTAAGACCCTTTTTGAGAACGTCCTCTCTGCCCATTCTGCGGGCGGTTTTCCAAATGCGGTCGTAAATCGTCTCGACAACAAGGGGAACGGCGGAGAAGTTGTAAGGCTGATACTTTTTAAGGTCGCCTTGGATATTCTTAATGCCGTCGCAAAGATAGCCCCATTCGGTGACGATGTATGTTGAGAAAAGTGCGCTGACCCAGGCATATGTGTGGTTGAGCGGCAGGAAGCCGATAGCGTGTCTGCCCGACATTATGCGGCAGGAAGCGGCACAGTTGCTTGCAATGTTGTAGTGCGTGAGCATTACGCCCTTGCTCTTGCCGGTTGTGCCCGAGGTGTAAACTATGCAGGCAAGGTCGTCGGGCTTAACCTCGGCATCGACGGCGGCGGTGTTGCCCTTGTCGAGCTCGGCTCTGCCCTCTTTCATATATTCGTCGAAATTGCTTGTGCAAATCCAGACCTTGACGGGCATATTTTCGTTTTTCTTGAATTCTTCGACAGCCGAAGCGTATTTTTTTGAATAAATAAGCGCATCGCATTCACAGCGGATAAGCTGGTCCTCGAGGGCCTCGGCGGGAAGCTTGCAGTCCATGGGAACGGAAATGTTTGCGCTTATGAGAGTGGCGTAGTAGCCGCAAATCCATTCGTAAGTGTTTTCGCTTATAATGGCGATTTTCTTTTTGCCGCAAAGACCGTGAAGATAATAATAAGCCGCCATTTCGCTCATATCGCGCCATTCGTCGTTGTAGCTTTTTGTGTGCTCGACCTTGTTCTTGTCGAGGTATACGAGCATCTTTTTGTCGCCGCCCATTTCGGTGCCGTGAACGATTATCTCTTTGAGAGTTTTATAATCGGGCACGTCGATTACAGCGGCGTTTTTATGCTGCTTTCTCATATTTTGTCCTCCGAATTTTATACGTCGGCTGATATTATACAACAAAACGGCATCAAAATTCTACCGTTAAAATTGACGATTTGTCTGTTTTTTTTCATTTGCTCTTGATTTTTTTGCCTATATATTATACAATACTGTAGAATTAAAACGGGAAAGAGATATATAGTATGAAAATTTTTATTGTTTGTTTTTTGGCATGGTTTATCGCACAGGTTATCAAGGTGATAATCAACTACACAAAGTATATTGTCGGCAAGAAAAAGGGTATAAGCAGGAAGAAGGTTACCATAGAAACCCTTTTTAAGCTCGGAGGAATGCCGAGCTCGCACACGGCAACCGTTATAGCTCTTTGCGGCTGTCTCGGAATGCACAGCGGCTGGGACTCCGACGTGTTCGCTGCCGGCGGTGTGTTTGCGTTTATCGTTATGTTTGACGCCGTTAAGGTGCGCTTGCCCGTGAGCAGGCTTACCGATGCCTTTAACAGGCTTCAGGCAAAGGTTTGCGGTGCCGATGAGCCCGCCGTCAAAAAGGTTGAGGGCCATACAATTCCCGAGATAATCGGCGGCTTTATCGTCGGCGCGGCGGTTTCGATTTTTATGGTCAAGGTCGTCGGCTTCCTCGGCTGATACATAACAAAAGAATTATCCGAGACTCGATTGTGAGCCTCGGATTTTTTATTTGCAAAATCGAAAAAGCAGCGGCTTTTAACCGCTGCTTTTCTTGAAATTATTTAACGAAAAGTAATTTGAACCAATTGACTACGGCGTTAACAACGGAAACGAACCAATTTATGATACTGCGGAAAAATCTGATGAGCCAACATTCGGCTTCATCTTTCGCTCCGCACTCGGTGCATTCGCCGTTTTCGTAATTATGTTCATTGACCGTCACGGTAACGCTTGCCGTGTTGCCCTCGAGGTCGGTTACGACAACTGCAACCTCGCCGTCCGCCGCTTCAAGGACATATTCTCCGTTTGTCTCTGTAAGGGGAGTGCCGTTTGCGGTAACGCTCTTTATTCCCACATTGTCCGAAACGGTGAAGGTCTTGCCGTCACAGTAGGCTGTGCCGTTCTCAAGTCCCGAAATCACGGGGCTTTCGATATCCGTCAACTTTGCCGTAAGGGTAATGCTTTTCACGGTGTCGGAGGAAACAAGGTCGCAGTATTTTGCATCCTCGCTCACTGCATTGTCGCCGACAAACCAACCGTCGAATGAAAATCCGCTCTTTTCGGGTGCGGAAACATTTTCGAGCACCTTATCCGTCCATTTAACGCCTGTCTTTGCATTGATTTCGCTGCCGCCGTTGGTGTCGAATGCTACGGTGTAATCGGATTTTTCAACCCAGAGTGCTTTAAGCTCAACGCTCATAACCTTGTCATTTGCAACAAGCGAAGCATAAGTTGTTTCTGCGGTAACCTTGTCGATTCCGTTATACCAGCCCGTAAAGGTGTAGCCCTGCTTGGTCGGGTTGCTTATGCCGTCAAGCACCTTGTCACTCCACTTGACATTTGCCTTTGCGTTGATTTCACTGCCGCCGTCGGTATTGAAAGCAACGGTGTAGTCGGAATTTTCACTCCAAATTGCGTAAAGCTCAATTGTTTCGAGATTGTGCGCAACCGTGAAATTAACGGTTGCGCCGACGTTGTAGGAAGTACCCGAACCGTCGGGCATTGTATTCCACTCAACAAAGGTGTAGCCGGGATATTCAAAGGGATTGGCTTTTGCATTGATGCTTATGGCGTTGGTGTAGTGGTCTTCCGTTGCGGTATTGTTTTGTGTGCCGCCGTTTCCGTTAAGGCGAAGCGTGTTTGCACCTTTATTTTCCCACTTTGCAACAAGCGTAACGGTCATTACCGCGTCGTCTTGAACAAGGTCTTTGTATTCTGTTGCGGAAGTAACATCGGTTGTTCCGTATTTCCAGCCCTTGAAGTTAAAGCCCGCATTCGTGGGGTCGGTAACACCGTCAAGAACCTTATCCGTCCATTTTATATTTGCCTTTGCGGTGATTTCACTGCCGCTGTCGGTGTCGAAAGCAACGGTGTAGCCGTCCTTTGCTTCAAACTGAGCCGTAACGGTGAGGGCGTTTGCGGGCATGGTTGCGGGAATTTCGGGTGACCAGCCGGTGAAGTTATATCCCGGCTTTGTCGGATCCTTTGCCGATATCGTCTGACCGAAATAATATTCCGTCTCGTTTTCCGTTTCGTCAATAACGGTTTTAAGTGTATATTTTTTTCTGTCGAGATATTTTTTCAACACGAGTGAGCCGTTCGCCTTGACAGAGCCCGAAAGCACGCTCTTTTCTGAGTTGAGTATGAAGCCCGAGGGAACTTTGTATCCCGCCGTTACCTTTGCGCTTATCATTGCGGATTTCGTCTGCTCCGATTTTTCGTAAGTGCCGTTCGTGTTCATCGTGTAGGTTTCAACCGTATAGTCCGCATAGCCCGTATCCGAAACATCGCTTTGAGTTATTGCCGCTGTCGGGTTCAGATTCAAAGCGGGACGAATGCCGATATCGGTACTGGCGGGGAAAAAGTTGTAACTGACGTAGCCACCGCTAAAGACTAAACATGAATATTTGGAACCGCTGCCGGCAGAGCGCAAACGCCAATAAGAATTTCCGTTATAAATATATAATCCCTGACTCTTTGCGTAATCGCTTCCCTGTGCCGTGCGTGTATCACTGTCGCTGTTCGAAGAACTGAAGCCGTAGCTTGTGTTCATCGCCTGCGCATAAGAAAGAAGATAGATTTTGTCGTTGGTTGTCGCCGAGTTGTATTCTGAATATTTTGTGTCGTATGCCGAATTGTCAAGCTCCGTTGTCGCTATCATATCCTTTTGAGAAGCGGAGAATGCGGTGTTGTAAAAGTCATTGGTGAGCCACTGCCTGATGCTGCTCTCGGCATAATCGGTTGCGTAATATTCTTTGTCCGGGTCACCGTAATATTCGTCGTTTGCCGAAAGAATATAGTTGTTAAACGCCTGAGAATCGAGTATGGTTTCACTCATTACCAAGCCCGTTGCGGGGTCAAGCACACGCCATGTTATAGGTTCATATTTGAACCAGTATACCGTTTCCGTGCTGTAACCATTGTCATCTTGATATGTACTTGATGAATTATATCCGGTACTGGAAGGTCTGTAGGAGTCGAAGACAACGCCTCTGTATTTATTGTAACCATAGACAACATCGGTGTAGCGCATCCAGTCGCCTGCGGTCATTTGACCGTCCTTTTGCTCGCCCGTACCGCTGTAATAATCATATGAAGTCCAGCCGTTTGCAACCGAGGTGCTTGTGGCGATATTTTCGCTGTCAACGCCCGCTTCGGCATTCAAGGCGGCAATTGTCGTATCGTCCGTTACCTTGCTCTGCGGATACCAGCCGAATTCAAATGTGTCGCCCGTTTGATAATAGGCAATGCTTGTTACGGGATATTGGACAATTTCAA
>CAYNUD010000129.1:0-4503 GCA_964400315.1 uncultured Clostridium sp.
TTTTCGGGGTCTACGCTGCCGACTACAAGCCTCTTGTATTTCTGCACCATATTTTCTATGTGTGCACGATTAAGCTTTTCGTCGCCGTATTCGTTGACACGGTTTTCTTCGGTGTCGTAATGCATTATATCCTCAAGCTCCGGGTAATATGTTCCCAAGCCGTGACGACAACGAGGGTGGAAAAGTCCTGCTGCCATTGCCTGTGACATCAGCATATAATCCCCGTCCTCCTGCTTACCGCCCGAATAGACATCATCAATCAGTACCTTGTTTTCAAACGGCTGACATAAAGGGCAGGAGGTTGCGTGATGTGATATTAAGACAAGAGTTTCACCGAGCCACTTCCGAGTTTCGCCCTCACCTGCCATATATGCACGCTGATTGGCCGTTCGTATTGCCATTGACGTATAATCGGCAATATTAACACGTCGTCCGTCCTTGTATTCAATGCAGTTTATCCCTCTTGAAAGGAAGTCCTTTACCGCTGCATCATAAGCCTGTTTTTCGGTATATACGCCGTTCGTGACGTACATTCCGTACTTAAAAATCGTGCTCCTGTATGTATCGTTCATCATTCGCAAAACGGCTGTATCCGCCTTTGCAAAGTCTGAATGAACGGATTTGATTAGAGCATCCACCTTATCCGTATTGATTTTGAAAAAACTGTCTTTCATAGCCACGGCCGACGCACCTTTGGCCTCTTTGTACCGCTTCATTTCGTCTGCCGTGCCCTGCTTCATCTCATCACGGATATGTTTTTTGATGTCCCTGTCCATTCCTCGACGGCTGTATTTCAACAGATTTCTATTTTGCCGTTGATATTTTCGCATTTCTCGGATTTTAATTGCCTGCCATTGAGGGTAATCTATGCCCTCTTTCGCTTCCTCGGCGAGATGCAGGCCGAGGTTACGCTTCATAGAGGCTATCATTTCAAGCTCCATTTCCTTATAAATCTCGGCTATCTCACGGTCAAAATCGCTCATCATTCTTCACCTAAGGAAAAAGAAAGCTCATCACCGATTGACGGCTCATCAGCTTCGGCAATGCCTTTTTCCTCCTTAATACGTTGAACCTCATCGGCTTTCCATTCTTCGCTCTTATCGTCACCGTAGAGCTCATCAACCTGTGCCTCAATCGACATAATTCCCGATGCTGCCGCTTTGCTGATTGTTTCGATTTGAGCCTCAAAGGACGGATTGGCATATCCGCCGTGTGAAACCGTTACCTCAATATCATCGTCACAAGCCTTGTTTTGTAACGCATCGGAAAATTTGAGCGTTGTTATAACAAGCTGTTTGATAACCTCATCAAGGGTTTTAAGCACCTTATTGCGTGTGTAGAGCGTAGTTTTTTCTTTTTCTCTTTGAGCTTCGGCATTGTCGAGCTTCTTAACGTCAATTCCGAGTGTGGAGGGAGATATTATGCCCTGCAAGCACAAATCAAGAGCCGTACAATATGAAGATAACAAGGCTTCGTGCTGAATTATTCCCTGTGTTGTTTCGATTTTGTTTGATGCGCCCTCGTCCTTATCCTCGGCAAGAGCGATAAAATCATTGTCGAAATCGTTATATTGCAGCGTTTCACCGGTATACGGATTGCTTGGAATAAACGCCTGCGGAATGTACTCCTTTATCTGACCCTTGCGAACCGCAAGCATCCATTGGGAATACACCTCATCAAGGCTATCGAAATTATCATATTTGCCCGCAAATATCGACCGTCCTCTACCCTTGAATTTCTTTGACGGATTGATTATAACCGGCACAGCGGGAATGAAGTCGGCATTGTTGATTATCGGCCTATACTCCGCAAGCTCGGCAAAGGAATTCACATCAACCTCTTGACCGCTTGCGTTTTCGAGACTATATGAAATCCCGTGCTTTTCATAACGTTCCTTAAACAGATAGTCGTTGCCGCTGAGCTTCTTTTTGGTCTTGAACACAACGGCGGTTAACCTGCCTCGGTCATATTCATAATCCACTCGATCTGCCTCAAAAAATTCAATTATCGGATATTGGCTTACTCTCGGCGAATAGGACAGCTTGAAAGCACCGTCACCGAGAGCCAGCACGCTCGATAAGCAAGCTTCAAGCAACAAATCGAAATTGTTGTCGCTCGCTATATCATTCCATTCGTCCTGCCGCTGTGAAAGCTTTATATCAAAGAGGTCATCAAGGCACACATTTGTCAGCACATCAACAATAAGCCCCGGCAAGCCTGTATGTATCTTGCGTATATTACAGCCTCTTGTCGGCTTTGCACTCCAAAAGTGTTGCTTACCGATACCATCATCAACATTGCTGTAGAACTCATGGAGCTCGTTCGGCTCGCCTCTGTACCATATTCGATTTTTGAATATTTCCGCCTCAAAGCTAAGAAGCTGGTCTATTTCGATACTAAGTCCCTGCGGGTCCTTTATCCTCAAATAATTTCTTATTGCATTAACAAATTTATCATTCTAACTCATTGTGTTTCTCTCCTGTTCCTATCATCTTCACATACGGCAAGAAGCCATATTGCGACGCATTGATTGTGTGGTCGTTGCTGTCCTCCGGCTCGTTATCCTTGTTTTGCTTCCAAGAATACACCTCAAGCTCGGCTATGTGATTTGTGCAGCAGTCGGCAACAAGGTAATGTCCTGTGTGAAGCCAACCGAGCTGCATATTTATTCTGTCAATGATTTTGGTCTTTTTGTATGCGTTGTTAAATATATACAGGCACGGATTGAGCCGTTTATACTTTTTTAGCTCCGTTATCGTCGCTTGGTCTGCCGAATCAATAAACACATTGCGAGCAAAGCCCCATTCCTCACGATTTCGCTCCAAAAAGGCAATCAAGTTTGCAACCGTATCCGAGGGAGCTATCGGGGTGTCTGTATCGGCGTTATTGTATACCCTCTCATCAAGCACAATGCACTTTCTATCCGACGTTATGCCGATAAACAACATTGATATTGTGTCGGGTGATTGCGTCGAATAAGCGGTGTCGAGGCCTGCCGAGAACATTGTAAATTTAATACTGCCGTCTTTAACCTCCCGCAAAAGCTTTGCTTTATCAACGATATGCCTTGCACGCTCAAAATTGCTGAACACAAGTCCCGTTGCTCTGCCTCGCAAACCGAGGATTTTGTTCTTATAAAGCTTTGTGCCCGGCGGAACCATTTCGACTATTTGCTGCTTTTTCTCTTTGCTCAAGCCCGCGTTGTGAGCAAACGAAAAATACCACCACACCCAGCCGCTTTTTACATCGGCATTTAACATTCGTAAAAGCTCTGCCGGTGCATCATTGGCATATTTCTCAATCGGTCTTGCGTGATTTATGTATTCCGTATATACAGGCAAGCTCGGATCATCGGGATTAAGCGTCGCCATCAGATAATCGCAACGCATAGACGCCTCTCTGATATACTCCATATCGGCGATGTTAATTTCGTCGATGTATAAACAGCCGTACTGACCGCCGAGAGCCTTTTTCCAACGTGCCTTATTATCATAGCCAAGGATATATACAACCTTATTTCCGCCACCTGTGTGGTATATCAGGTGTGGCATACTGTATTCGCCCTTACCCGACGGATTGTATTCCACAAGCTCGCCGAATATATCAATAATTCCCAAGTCCTTGTTGATGATGTTCTTTTCGATTGTGCCTGTATCCAGTCCGCTGATTATATGTATTTTCTTTGGACTTTCAGCAACACGAAGCATAAATTTGACGATGCCGACGGTTGTTTTTCCTGCCGCCGTCGTTCCCTCCAAGAACTCAACGGGAGCCTTACAACGTATAAAATCCTTGTATTTAGGGCTGAGAATAAGCTCCTCACTCATCTGCGTTCAACTGCCTCAATATCGAATCCAGCTTGCCTGTTGCCTCAATACTGCCCGATAAATCGACCTTATCCGACGGTTTATCGCCTGCACGGTCAAGAATATCCTTGCAGGCAGCGAGCGAAACCTTATCGTCCGTACTGTCTATGAGCGAAATCAATTTATCGCTCGCAACCTGTGCGGCGCTCTTATATCTGCGGCGGCGTTCACGCTCGGCTTTTTCCTCTTCTTCATCCCTAATTTTCATAAAAAGCTCGTTGTGATTTACCCACGAAGAAAGCGTCTGTTGAGTAACTTTAATCCTCTTTGCGACTTCGCATTGGGTCAAGCCTTGATATACCTACAATTCAATAGCTTTTTTCTGCTTTGGCTTTAGCGTTTTTTCTTCAAATTTGTTAAAATTTTCGTCGTTCACTTTCTTCACCTCTGTTTCGTGTGATATGGTGGCAAAAGCGGGGCTCGAACCCGCACGCATAATGCAAGAAATTTAGAGTTTCTTTCGTCTTCCCATTCCGACATTTTGCCGTTAAATTCGCATTTTTAGGTATAAAAAAGACACCCTTGCGGATGTCTGAAAAATTGTATTTTGTTTGAATAATTATAAAGATTTTTCAAAAAAGTGTTGACATATTCGTACTAATATGATATAATATTGACAGTGAAAGGAGGTGAACGA
>CAYNUD010000130.1:0-4489 GCA_964400315.1 uncultured Clostridium sp.
ATTCTACCATAGGAGGCTGTTTTTTTCTATTGTCCGTTTTTACTGGACTTGTTCATTAATAAATTTTAATTTTCGGCAGAAGCGCGGCGTATATATCTCTTGAAGAATGCAACGCCGGGTTCTACGGCACTTACGGGGATTCTTTCATTTGTTCCGTGAGTGCATCTAAGCAAGCTTACGGTAACTTTATAAGGTGCATAGCGATAAATGTTTTCACAGATAGGCTCATAGTTGCAAGCATCCGTGCCTCCCATAACAAGATACGGCGCAACAATGTTGTCGGGGCATTCCTGCATGCAAAGTTCTTCGATTATCTTGAAAGCTCTTGAATCGGTCGGAGAGAATTTCGAAGCTTCTTTCGCCTTCGCAACCTTAATTTCAATATCCTTATTACGGCAAACCTTACGAATATGATTTACAACATCTTCAACGGTTGTGCCTGGCATCTGTCTGAAGTTGACGGTAACGGTTGCTTTCTGCGGAAGAACATTAGCCGCCGGACTGCCCTGTGCCATGGTAACACCCGTGGTAGTTCTTACAAGACTTGCGGCAGGTGCAATTTGAGTCATAATGCCCTTAATAAGGGGCTTGAGGTAAGGAATATTGCAAGTTATAAGTCTTGCGGGATATGTGCAGTTTCGGCCGAGGCCCGAGAAAAGCTCCTCAACGAACGGCATAAGCTCCGCCTTGAACTGATGGTCCTCAAGGTCCTTGATAACGTTTGCAAGATCACCGAGAGCCGAGTGCTTCGGCGGCTGAGACGAATGTCCGCCCTTTGCGTTTACGCTGATTTCAATGTCGGTATAGCCCTTTTCGGCAATTCCGACTCCGACAAGATATTTATTTTCGAGTATACCCTTAATGTTAACGGGAAGAATCGCACCGCCCTCATCGAGAACGCTGTCAAGATGAACACCTCTGCTCTTGAGAGTTTCCATCATATTTCTTGCACCGCTTTCAGCCGAGGCAACAACCTCTTCGTCTTGACCGAAAAGCAAGTAAACATCTCTTTCGGGAGTAAAGCCTTCTTCAAGGAGAGTTTCAACGGCTTCCATAACTCCGATAAGGTGGTTCTTCATGTCAAGGGCGCCTCTACCCCAGATAAATTCGCCGTCATTGTGGCCCTCAAACGGCGGATGCTCCCAATCCTGCTCGGTACCTTCCGAAATCGGAACTACATCCTGATGAGCAAGCAAAGCGATGGGTTCGAGATCACTTCTTGTTCCTTTCCAGCAATACATAAGGCTTGCTTCGCAAACAATTTCCTTTGTAAGGTTTTTATGGATGAGCGGGTAAGCTTCTTCGAGGAATTTATGGAATTTTTCGAATTGTGTAAAATCAACCTTTTCTTTTTCGGGATAACTGATGGTGGGAATCGAAATTGCGGTTGCAAGATTTTTTGCGGCTCTCTCGGCATCAACATTTTCGGGCGCAAGTGTGCCGTATTCCTTCTTCTCGGGAACAAACTTTGCCGCTCTTACGGCGTTTACGGCAGCAGCAGCCGCTATTGCCCCCGGAATTGCTATTCGTGCAAATGTACTCTTTTTCTTTTTCATTTTTTTACCTTCCTTCAAAAGTATTTACAGATTAATTATATAGCAATAAAACAAATTTTTCAATAGCTATTATGCCCTCAAAGTATCAATTAGTTCAAAAATAATTTGATTTGAGAGCAAAAAGCCTTGTACGGTAAGCGAAAAACAGCCGCCGCTGTTTCGCATGAGTCCGTGACTTTGAAAAAAGTCCGCCTTTTTTCTGAAAGCTTCGGGCAAAGCACGTGAATACTTTTCAAAGAAATATTTTTCGTTTAAGCCCTCCGTCAGTCTTAAAGCAAGCATTACATACTCTTCTTCATCGCCACCGCTTCCGTCCTCAACGGGCATATTTCCGTCAATGAAGCCCTGAGCACTGCGTTCGTAAAAGAAACGCTTGCCGCCGATAAAGGAGTGTGCCGCCGCACCGATACCCAAATACTCTTCACAGCGCCAATATTTAAGATTGTGCTTACTCTCAAATCCTTTTTCGGAAAAATTTGAAATTTCATATTGAAAATATCCGTTTTTTTCAGCTTGAGAGACGGCAAACAAATACATATCCGCCGTTTTGTCGTCGTTCGGTAAATGCAATTCGGACTTTCTGCTGTAAAGGGGTGTGCCTTTCTCCAGTTTCAGCATATACATACTCAAATGCGTTGCACCGAGACGATGGCAAAAATCTATCGAATGAGCGATGCTTTCACAGCTCTGCCCTTCTATTCCGAGCATAAAGTCAAGGGAGATGTTTTTTATTCCTGCCGATTGTGCTCTTTCGACGGCTCTTTTTGCATCATCCGCCCCCGCTCTCCTTCCGAGAAATCGGCGTTCGGAATCCGAAGCACTTTGCAAACCCATTGATATACGGTTGATTCCGGCTTCAGCAACGGATTTAAAATCAAAAAATGAAGTTTTGCCACCCGTGTCCGACGGATTGCATTCAAGTGTTATTTCACAGTCGGACACAGTGTCGGCACAACGGATTATTTTGCAAATATTCTCCGCACCGAGCAAAGACGGCGTGCCACCTCCAAAATATACGGTGTCAAAAGTATACTTTTCACTCTGCAATTTTCTGCACACGGCATTCGTGTAGCTGTCGATTATACTGTCTGTCGGCGTAATTGAATAGAAGTCGCAGTAAGGGCATTTACCTTTACAGAACGGGATATGAATATACAGTCCTATCGGCTTCATCCTTGCACCTCCGTAACACTCGCTTACTAAAAAAAGCTGATTTGCGTGGTCTTAGGCAGTGTCGAGAACGCTCCGCATTCTTCAAGCGCCGCAATTATGCTCTTTGATGCACCCGAACGAAGCTGTACTTCTTCAATGGAAAGGAATTCCCCTTTACCGTCATTTCTTGCCGCTTCAAGTCCCTGCGCCGCCGCACCGCCGCATCCTGAAAGAGCTGAAAACGGCAGCCGTATTTTTCCGTCCTCAATAACATACCTGTCGGCGTATGATTTGTAAATATCAATCGGAAGCACCTCAATACCTCTTGCAAGCATTTCATTTATGACTTGAAGTGAAGTGAATGTGCCCTCCTCTTTCGCCGTTGCCTGTTTTGTTTTTATCTTTGAATCAAGCTCTTTCATCTTTGCTTTTACTGCCGCTCTCCCCTGCAAAACGGTTACGGTGTCAATATCTTCGCCGCGAACGGTCATATACGTTGCATAATATGCCAACGGTTGATACAGCTTGTACCACGCAAGACGCATTGCGGCAATTACGTATGCCGCCGCATGAGCCTTGGGGAACATATATTTTATCTTCATGCAGGAATCAATGTACCACTGCGGAACATTGTGTTTCTTCATTTCTTGCTTGTGCTCGTCCGTGAGTAGCTTTGTTGCGTTGCCCTTTCGGACTATCTCCATGATTTTGAAAGCCATTCCCGGTTCAAGCCCTTTATGTATAAGATAAACCATTATACTGTCACGGGTTCCGATAACCTCGGAAATCGTACAGGTGCCGTTTTTAATAAGCTCCTGTGCATTGCCTATCCAAACGTCGGTTCCGTGGGAAAGTCCCGATATTTGAAGCATATCGGAGAAATTCTTGGGCTTTGACTCGATAAGCATTTGCCGCACAAAAGGAGTACCGAGTTCTGGCAACGAAAGAGTGCCCGTTTCGCAGTCGATATCCTCGGCAGTAAGTCCGAGCGGCTCGGGTGAAGTAAGTAATTCATAGAGCTTCGGGTCGCAGACATCGGCTTTCATGACCGAAATCCCCGTCATATCCTCTAAATGCTTATAAAGAGTCGGAACATCGTGTCCGAGATTATCAAGCTTGAGAATGGTATCATGCAGTGAATGAAAGTCGAAATGTGTTGTCCTGTGTACGGAATCCGCATCATCTGCCGGATGCTGAATTGGGGTAAAATCCTCCGCATCCATATCATTGGGAACAACAACCATTCCTCCGGGATGCTGACCGGTTGTCCTTTTTACACCAACGCAACCGAGAGTAAGCCTGTCTTGCTCTGCACGGGATAGTTCAAGTCCTTTTTCTTCCATCCATTTTTTAACAAAACCGTACGCCGTTTTATCGGCAAGCGTACCGATGGTCCCCGCCTTAAAAACGTGTTCTTTGCCGAAAAGTTCTTCGGTATATCGGTGGGCATAAAACTGATATTCTCCGGAAAAATTCAAGTCAATATCCGGCTGCTTGTCACCGTTAAAGCCGAGGAATGTCTCAAACGGTATATCGTGACCGTCTCGGTGCATGGGATTTCCGCATTTAGGACAATTTTTGGGCGGCATATCAAAGCCCGAGCCGTATTCTCCCTTTTGAAAGAACTCGCTGTTTTTGCACTTCTCGCAAATGTAATGCGGTGCAAGCGGGTTAACCTCGGAAATACCTGCGGCAAAGGCAACAAAGGATGAACCGACGGAGCCTCTCGAACCGACGTAATAGCCGTGCTCCATTGAATTCCAAACGAGCTTTTGTGCAAT
>CAYNUD010000131.1:0-4437 GCA_964400315.1 uncultured Clostridium sp.
GAGATAAAACAACCCTGTACTCTCGTCGGCTTGCTTGCTCCGACGGGTGAAAAGAGCATATCTCCGTTACCGAGAAGTTTTTCCGCTCCGATAGCATCAAGAATGGTTCTCGAATCCACCTGAGATGATACCGAAAGTGCAATTCGGCTCGGAATGTTCGCTTTTATTATACCCGTAATAACGTCAACCGACGGACGTTGAGTTGCGATTACCAGATGAATGCCCGCAGCTCTCGCCATCTGTGCAAGGCGACATATGGAATCCTCAACCTCCTTGGGCGATACCATCATGAGGTCGGAAAGCTCATCAATAAATATAACGATTTGATGCATCTTCTGCAAATCGTCACGGGTCTCGCACAGCTTGTTGAAGCCCTTGATATCTCTTACGCTGTTTTCGGAAAAACGAGCATATCTCTTTTCCATTTCGCTTACTGCCCAACCGAGAGCACCAGCCGCCTTTCTCGGATTGCTGACAACCGGAACTTCAAGATGCGCAATTCCGTTATATATGGTAAATTCAACCATTTTGGGGTCAATCATGAGGAGTTTTACCTCATCGGGTTTTGCATTATAGAGAATGCTGACAATCATCGAATTAAGGCAAACTGATTTACCGGAACCCGTAGTACCCGCAACAAGTAAATGCGGCATTTTCGCAAGATCGGCACAAACGATATTGCCCGTTATATCCTTGCCCAATGCAACATTCAACTTGCTTTTTGCATCTCTGAACTGAGGTGTGTCAATAATCTCACGCATCGTAACCATGGATTTCGCATTATTCGGGACCTCGATTCCGATTGCCGATTTTCCGGGTATCGGGGCCTCGATTCTGACACTCGTTGCGGCAAGGCGCATAGCTATATCATCCGAGAGAGTCGTAATTTTATTTATACGCACTCCCGCATCGGGTACAAGTTCATAACGTGTAACCGCAGGACCTCTACATATATTTGTAACCTCAGCTTTTATCTTAAAGCTTTCAAGCGTTGCGACAAGCTTTCTTGCACCCATCTGCATTTCAGCCATACTGTCCGTATTCCCGTCGCGCTCCGCTTCTTTAAGGCAGTCAACGGGGGGAAACACATAATCCGGAATGGTAGGCAACTCGTCTTCTTTCGACACAAATTCTTGCATTTCCGCTTCATCGGCAGTCTCGGATTCTTTCGGCTGACCGTCGGGCATGGAGGGCTGCTTTGATTTTCTTTTCTTTTGAGGGATTGCTTTCTCAACCATTTGTTCAACAATATCACTCTCTGCGGCATCGGGTAGATTGATTATGGGAATCTCCGGTATTTCGGGAGCCTCGGCAGGAGTGAAAGTCGATTCGTCCGTTACAAAATTATCTTCAAAACTGTTTGACGGCTGTGTGGGAGGCTGCGGCGGGGCAAAGGCACGCTGTTCTCTCTCGTTTTCACGTTCTTCGCGAAGCTGCTCACGCTTTGCCGCCGTCTGCTCAAGCTTTTCATTGGTCATTTCTCCAACCTTTTTAACGGGCTTTTTTATAGCGGAGAACAAACCGATTAAAGTTGTTCCCGTGAGGAACATAAGTGTGACTGCCGTAAGAAGCACAAAGGTAATGCAAGCTCCCGTCTTTCCGAACGCTTTACCGAGCAAGCCTCCGAATATCGCACCGATAACGCCGCCGGATACACCGTGCCATTCGTCACTGACCTGCTGACCGAGCGGAATATCGCGCAAATAGTCGGCAGTGTTTGAAAATGTATGTATCGCCGAGCACAAAAGAGCCGCAAAAACTCCCGTGCCCGTAAGATTTGCCGATGCGCTGCTTATCTTATCCTTAGCAAACAGAATTCCCACATATATTAAAACAGGCGGCAAAATATAAGCACACAGACCGAAAATGCCGAAGATTGCCTCGTGCATTTTCAGCCATACACTTTCTCCCTTTATAAGCACCACACAACCGAGAAAAATCGCAACCGCCATAAGAATTATTGCGGTTTTCTGGCGAGTTACCGCGGGAGATACCTCGCGCTTTGTCTCGGCGGTACTCTTTTTGGAAGGAGCGCCTTTGCTTTGAGTCGGCTTTTTCTTCGCCGCACCCGTGCTCTTTTTGTTTTGTGTATTTGCCATCTATTTTCATCCTTTCGGAATGTTTTTATCCTTACTTTTTTCTTCGATCATATTGTAAAGGCAGTTCAAGGCATCGGAAAGACTGCCGAGAGAGTCGATAAGCCCTTCCTTGACCGCCGCTTCACCGCTGAGTACCGTGCCGACGTCCATTACAAGCTCGCCTGTTGCAAGCATCATTTCTCTGAAACGGTCGGGTGATATTTCCGAGTTTTCGGAGACAAAGCGGACTATTCTCTCTTGCATCTGTTCAAAATATGAAAGAGTCTGCGGAACACCGAGCACAAGGCCGTTCATTCTTACGGGATGAATCGTCATTGTTGCCGACGGGGTTATATATGACCTGTCTGCGGAAACGGCAAGCGGAATACCGATCGAATGACCGCCGCCGAGAACAAGAGAAACGGTAGGGGTGCTCATGCCGGCAACCAGCTCCGCAATCGCAAGCCCCGCTTCAATGTCGCCGCCCACGGTGTTCAATATCAAAATAAGCCCGTCCACCTCGTCGCTCTCTTCTATTGCAACAAGCTGCGGTATAACATGTTCGTATTTTGTGGTTTTATTTTGCGGAGAAAGAATATAGTGCCCCTCGATTTGACCTATCACGGTGAGGCAATGAATTAAATAATCGCCTTTTTTAACGGTTATCGAACCCGTTTCGATTATATTGCCTACCGTTTCGGAATGCTCATTGTCACAGTTTCCGCTGGAAACATCCGGCATCTGCCAAGGCGGAGACGGCAGGAAAAAATTATCTTTTTTATTCTTTTTGTTTTTCATGCATTTGCTTCCTTTCGTACGAAATAAACACGGTTAGTATTCCGCACAAATCGGCAAGTAAACGCCCTGCTGTGTTAAATTATTATACCATTCACTTTGCGTATTTGCAATAAAAAACGCAACATTTTGTGCTCAAATTTCAAAGTTTTATGCTTATTTTGTGCAAAGCGGGTGAAAATTGAAAAAGTGTACGCAAAAATCCCCCGAAGCTCCGAAGCTACGGGGGATTCCAAACAAATCAAATTATTTAACCATACCGGCAACTTCCGCTGCGAAGTCGTCAACTCTCTTTTCGATACCTTCGCCCTTTGCAAGACGAACAAATCCGGTAACTTTAATGTTTGCGCCGATTGACTTTGCAACCTGTGCAACATAGCCGCTTACCGAACCGTCAAAGAGGTCGGAACGAACGAAAGTCTGGTCAAGAAGGCAAACCTCGGTGTAATACTTTTTGATTTTACCCTCGATAATCTTAGCCTTAACCTGTTCGGGCTTGCTTGCCATCTTGGGATCCTCATTCATCTGAGCAAGATTAATTGCCTTTTCTTTCTCAACAACATCTGCGGGAACAGCAGCCTCATCAAGATAAGCGGGGCTCATAGCGGCAACCTGCATTGCAACGTTCTTACCCATTGCGACAAACTCTGCATTGTCTGCCGCATCAGTGTCAAAGCTGACGAGAACACCGACAGAACCGCCGCCGTGAATGTAGGAAACAGCAGTACCCTCAACAAGTACAAAGCGGCGAAGCTTGAGGTTCTCGCGAACCTTGAGGAAGAGTTCCTGAATTGCATCGTTAACGGAAACACTACCGTCAGAAATCGTTGTTGCAAGAAGTGCATCAAGATCGGCGGGCTTGCTTTCAACAACAGTCTTAGCTATCTGATTTGCAAGAGCCTTAAACTGATCGCCGTTGCCGACAAAGTCGGTCTCGCAGTTAAGCTCAACAAGAGCCGAAGCACTGCCGTCTGAATAAAGGCCGATAACGCCCTCTGCGGCTATTCTGCTTGCTTTCTTTGCTGCGGTTGCAAGACCCTTCTCACGAAGAATGTCAATTGCTTTATCCATATCGCCGTCGGCTTCGACAAGAGCTTTTTTGCAATCCATCATACCGACATTGGTTTTCTCTCTGAGAGCCTGAACGTCTTTAGCTGTAAATGCCATGATATTATTCCTCCTCTGATGCTGCTTCTTCTGCCTCGGGAGCAGTCTGCTCACCCTGTCTTCCCTCAATAACCGCATCTGCCATTGCACCTGCGATAAGCTTAACGGCACGGATAGCATCGTCATTGCCGGGGATTACATAATCAACTTCATCGGGATCGCAGTTGGTGTCTACGATAGCAACGATGGGGATACCGAGCTTCTTTGCTTCGAGAACGGCAATTCTCTCTTTACGGGGATCTACTATAAACATTGCGGCAGGCTGCTTCTTCATTTCGGTGATGCCGCCCATAAACTTCTCAAGCTTCTCAATTTCAAGATTGAGCTTTGTAACCTCTTTCTTGGGAATAAGATCGGAGGTACCGGCAGCTTCCATAGGCGTGATCTTAGCAAGGCT
>CAYNUD010000132.1:0-4389 GCA_964400315.1 uncultured Clostridium sp.
TTACAAGATAGGTATGGTTTGCATAAGCTCTTGCGCCCTTGGAAACCTGAAGAATGAGCGGTGCGTTAAGAGCCTTTCCGGCCTCAACGATGCCTTGAATTATCTCCATGTTGTTTACGTTGAATGCACCTACGGCGTAGCCGCCCTTATAGGCGTCCTCAAACATTTTCTTTGTGGTTACTAATGGCATTTAAATCACTCCTGAATTTTAATAAAACTAACCTTGTATATTATATCAAAAAAACGCCGAATGTCAACATGTAAAGTTCCAATAATTATTTCACGGCATCAATATTTATCCATGCTTTCGACATCGAGCACAAACACGGTTGCGCCGCCGACGGTAACCTCCTCCTCGAGGCTTCCGTTTTGCAAACCTCTGCCGAACGAATCGGTGGTCATCGCCACCTTGCTCCTCGTTCTCGAATGTTCATGAATAATCTCCTTTGCTCTCGCAACTCTGTCATCCTCTGCGCCGACAAGCAAAGTGGTATTGCCTATCATAAGAAAGCCACCGGTAGTCGAGAGCTTTGTAACACTGTAATTCTCCTTGGTAAGCGTCGCGGACACAACCGCGCTGTCGTCGTTGTTAACAATTGCAAGTATCAGTTTCATGATGTCTGTCCTTTCTGCAAATTACATGTTCGGAAGAATGAGCTTTTGGCTTCTCTTGTCAAGCTCATACACGTTCGGTATTTCGTAACGGTTGTCGTTACTGTCCTTGATAAGTATTCGCTTATCGTAAAACATTTTCATGGAGCGAATATGATTCACTATTTCAAAGGTATAATTTCCCCTGTCCGTTTCAACCGTCCACATCCATATTTTATGCTTTTCGCTGAAGTTGACAAGCCGTTTTATCTTCGGAATGCGGTAATATTCCTCAAGGCAGCTCTTGAGCAGTTCCTTTTGAGACGGCTCCATATTCTCAATACGGCGTAAAATAAACTGTTCTTCTCCTTCGCTGTCAAGGAAGCTGATATAATCATTAAGACCGCTGACCGGAAAGAGACGACGGGGTTCGAGGTCAAAGAGCTTCTGCCCCGTGTAAAACTCAACGTCGCAGAAAACCTTATCCTTGACGGTCAAGCGGATTTCGCTGCCGTCAATAAAATTTCTTGACATTCTTCACCCCTCCTTATTCAAAGCGTTCGGCCGCTTTTTGCGCCTCGGCCTTTTCGCTCATGGACTGAATCTTTATCAGCTTGTAATACTTTCCTTTGAGAGCCATAAGCTCCTCGGGAGAGCCGAATTCGATAATGTTGCCCTTATCGACAACGATTATTTTGTTTGCTTTTCGCAAGGTTGAAAGGCGGTGCGCTATCATAAGCGTTGTTCTGCCTCTAATCAAACGGTTTATCGCATCCTGAATGAGCTTTTCGGTTTCGGAGTCTACCGCCGAGGTAGCTTCGTCAAATATAAGAATAGCGGGATTTTTAAGCACGGCGCGGGCTATTGAAAGCCGCTGCTTTTCGCCGCCGGAAAGTCCTACTCCCCGTTCTCCCAAAACGGTATCGTAAGCATCCGGCAGGCGGGATATAAAACCGTGGGCGTTTGCTATATCCGCCGCATTAATTATCTGTTCGGGATGTGCTCCCGGTACCGAATAGGCAATGTTATTGAATATGGTATCGTGGAACATCATCGGTTCCTGTTGAACGTAGCCTATCTGAGAGCGATAATAGGACATATCAATATCGCGGATATTGACGTCATCAACAAGGATTTCACCCTCATAATCGTCATAGAACCTCATAAGAAGATTTATCAACGTTGATTTTCCCGAGCCGGTCGTGCCGACAATACCCACCACATCACCGGGCTCAATGACAAAATTGATATCGTTGAGCACCTTTTTGGAACGGTCAAAGGAGAAGTTGACGTTTCTGAATTCGATCTTGCCGTCGACTTTTTGCAATTCTCTTCCCTCGCCGAAATTGTGTTCGGGCTCGGCATTGACTATCTCCATAACCTTTTCGGCGGAAGCTATGGCATTCTGGTACGAATCGCTGAGATTTGCGAAAAAGTTTACCGGATTATAAAACATACTTGTATATGAAATAAATGATACAAGTACGCCGAGAGAAAGCTTTTCGGGTGTCTTGATAACCATTTCGCCGCCGACAAGCCAAATTATAACAGAACCGCAGGTGATAAGGAATGTTATTGCGGCAGGGAAAATTGCGGAAACCTTTGCCGCCCGCCTGTCCTCGGACATCCAGTCGTCAATGTGTCTTCCGAACCTGTTTATCGTTTTTTGCTCACGGGAAAAAGATTTGACTATTCGTATTCCGGGTATGGTATCGGAAAGAATACTCGATATCGCAACGCCTCTTCTCCAAAGACGGCGATACATCGGTCCTATCTTTTTGCCGAAATAACGACTGCAAAACACAACAACCGGAACGGGAATAAGCGACAAAAGCGTAAGCCGCCAATTCATTGAAAGCATTATAATTATAATGCCTATCATCATGAAGAGCTGGACCACAGCCTCCTGCGTTATGCGAAGCATAAACTGCTGAAGCACCTGCGTATCCGAATTTACACGGTTTATAACCGAACCCGTTGAGGTTTTATCGTAAAACTTCATCGGCAGATACTGTGCTTTTGCATATATTTCTTTTTTTAGGTCGGCAATTATTCCGTCGCCGGCAATGCGAAGTATATACGAACGCACCGCACCGATTGCGTACTGGGCAAAATATACGCCGAGCAGTCCCGCAATAACGATAACAAGCCTTTTCATATCGCCGTTCGGTATTACATCATCAACCATAAGGCTCGTTACATAGGGCGGAACAAGCGCCGCCGCAGTTGTGATAATCGAAAGGAAAATGCAGAATATCAGCTTGCCGAAATAGGGTTTGATATAGTGCATCATCGTTGAAAGAAGTTTGCCCTTGCCACTGCAATTCAAGCACTCCGCACCCGGAGCCGCAAGCTTCCTGCCGCATTTCGGGCAAAAGGAACGCAGATTTCGATAAACGGATTCAACCGCCGCAAAACGGCTTTCGACACTTTCGCCCGCTTTAACCTTTGTCACAAAATCAGCCGCCGCATCGCAAATATCGGCGCAGGCAAAGGTAAACCGCAGAATATCAAGCGATGAGCCGCCGACGGTTTTAACCTTCAAAACGGCGTTGCCGTACATTCGCTTTACGCCGATTTCGGCTATGCTCGCAAAATCGAGAGACATAAAGCCGCCGTCAAAACCGTCGCCTATCGCAACAATTCTGTCGGGTGAAACATAAACGGCTCCGACGCCGTAATCACTGTTGCCGTCAAGGTCGGAAATCACCGCAAAAAGCGGCTTTTCGTCCTCAAACAGCCTGTCGGCAATACTTGATATTTCTGCGGGTTCGGGTCTGTTTACAAGCAGATTTTCAGGAAGCATATCGTTCTCCCCCTTTTCGCTCTAAATAATATCCGTAACGACCTAATAAGTCAATACAATTTTCAAAAATAAAATTTTTCGTTGTTTTTGCCTAAAAAGAATGTGCCGCTGTGTGCATTATGTCAATTGATTTCGGCACTTTCAATGACTCTTTTTGCAAGAGCTTCAAGCTGTTCCATACTTTCGAGCGAGCCTATTTCACGACGAAATGATGCCGCATTACGCATTCCTTTAATATACCAGCCTGCGTGCTTTCGCGCCTCTCTCATTCCGACATAGTCACCCTTGTATTCGCACATTTTCTTAATATGCCGAAGCATTACATTCATTTTTTCTTCAATCGGCGGTTCGGGAAGAAGCGTTCCGTTTTTGAAATATTCGTTGATTTGCGAAAACACCCACGGAGCACCGAGAGCACCTCTGCCTATCATCACAAGGTCACAGCCCGTGTGGTTATACATATTCTCGGCGGTAAGCGGGTCAACTATATCACCGTTGCCGATAACGGGTATGCCGATGCTTCTTTTAACATCGGCAATTATATCGAGATTTACGGGCGGCGCATACATCTGTTTTCTTGTTCTGCCGTGAACGGTTATTGCCGCCGCTCCCGCATTTTCAAGCTTTTTCGACATTTCAACGGCGTTTATGCTGTCCTCGTCCCAGCCCGTGCGAATTTTCACCGTAACGGGAATACTAACGGCCTTAACGCATTTTTCGGTTATTCTTGCGGCAAGGTCGGGGTCACGCATAAGCGCGCTTCCGCCGCCGTTCCCCGCAACTTTCGGAGCCGGACAACCCATATTTATATCCACTGCACAGCATCCGGTTTCAGCCGCCTGTGCAGCCGCTTTTGCCATCGTTTCCGGCTCACAGCCGAATATCTGCACCGCCGCAGGTCTTTCTGTCTCGCCCAAGCACATAAGGCGGTCGGATTTTCTGTCGTTCATTGTAAGCCCCTTTGAACTGACCATTTCGGTAACGACATATGA
>CAYNUD010000133.1:0-4386 GCA_964400315.1 uncultured Clostridium sp.
TTTGGTGTCGGAGGCAATGCGCCCATCCTCAACGGTAATTATTCTTTCCGCCTGCTCCGCAACATGGAGATCGTGCGTTACGAGAATAAGCGTTATTCCGAGCTCACGGCTTGCGTATTTGAGAAGAGAAAGAACCTCTCTTCCGTTTTTGCCGTCAAGGTTGCCCGTGGGCTCGTCCGCAAAGAGCACGGACGGCTTGTTTGCGAGCGCTCTTGCAATGGCTATTCTTTGCTGCTGACCGCCCGAAAGTGCCGACGGTAAGTGGCTGAGACGGTTGCGGATATCGAGCATATCCGTGATTTTGTCGATATATTCCTTGTCGGGAGCTTTGCCGTCAAGCATAACGGGAAGGAGTATGTTCTCATATCCCGTCAATTCCCGAACAAGATTATATGATTGGAACACAAAACCGAACCGTCTGCGGCGAAGAATGGAAAGCTGATTGTCGTTGTAGCTTGAGAGCTTGACGCCGTTATAAATTACCTCTCCCGAGGTGGGAGCTTCAAGAGAGCTCAGAAGATGTAGAAATGTTGATTTTCCCGAACCGCTCGGACCCGTGACGGCGCAAAATTCGCCCTTTTCGAAGCTTACCGTCACTCCGTCCACGGCTTTAACGATGCTTTCACCGCTGATAAATTCTTTTGTAAGCGAACTGCATTCGATGATTTTCATTCAAACACTTCCTTTCAGCTTTAGTGTAACGCTTTAACCTTTCGATTAGGTGACTTTAACATTAAGATTTCGTAAGAAAAAGGGGAGCATAGCCACAACCGACACATCAGAAACAAATCGGGTTTGTATGTGTCGGTTGTGGCCAAGCTCCCCCAAAAAAGCCGATTATTCTATTTTTTCTTCACCGTCAAGAAGCGGCAGATAAATAACCGTTCTCAGACCCTTTGCGGTGTTCTCGGCAAAAATCGTTCCGTGATGCTTTTCAACAACCGCTTTTGTTATCGCAAGGCCTATGCCGGCACTGCCCGAAGCACTGCCTGTTGAACGGTAAAAGCGTATAAACAGCTTTGAAAGCTCGTTTTCGGGTACGCCGCCGCCGTCGTCCTCAACGGTGATTGTCGCAAATTTTTCGCTTTGTGCAATTTTAATTTCGGTTTTTCCGTTCTCTGCGGTGTGTTCGCAGGAGTTTTTGATTATGTTGTCAACGGCTTCACCGAGCCATTCGCCGTCACATCTCAAAACGGCGTCTCCGCTGACGGTAATCGTTTTATGAGGAAACAGTTTTTGAAAATAATCCGCACCCTCGGTTATGAGAGGATTTAGGTGTACCGAAGCGAAATTCATACGGTATGTATCCGATTTCAGCTTTTCCGCACGAAGAAGCTCGTATATCAGCTTTTCCGTTTTGTCAATAAGCTCAAGTTCCTTTCGGTTTCTTGCGGTGGGGTTTTCGCTCCTGTCCATTTCGCAGTAAAGCCGAAGCCCCGCCAAGGGCGTCTTGAGCTGATGTGAAATATCCGCAACGAAATTCTCGTTTTCCTTGACCGCTTTTTCGGTGCTTGCTTTTTCGAGAAGTAATGCGTTTTCAATTTCTCCTATTGCATTTTCAAGCTTTGCGACCTCGCCGTCCTTGAGACTAAGAGAGGGCTTGCCGGTTTTCAAAAATTCTTCTGTTTCCGTTCTCAGGCGTTTAAGCTGTCTTTTTTGTTTTATATAAATTACGGCAAGAGCCGTTAACGCCGCAGACAGCAAAATAATTACAATGATGAGCACTTTAGCCATTGCCGCCCTCCCACCTGTAGCCGATGCCTCTGACGGTTGTAATATGCTCCGAACCGATTTTTTCACGCAATCTGCTGACGTGTACGGAAAGAGTGTTGTCGTCAATGAAGCTTCCGTCGTCGTCCCAAATTCCCCGAAGCAGTGCCGCTCTTGTGACCGTCGAGCCTTTGTTGATTATCAGCTTTGAAAGAATGCGATATTCCGTAGGCGTGAGGAAAATGCTTGCGCCGTCCTTTTTGACGGTCATTTCGTCAAGGTCAATCCTTATGCCGCCGCTTTGAACGGACTCCGAAATTCCCGTGCGGCGAAGCAGGGCGCGAATGCGCGAAAGCAATTCCAAAAGCCGAAACGGCTTTGTAACGTAATCGTCTGCACCCGAATCGAGCCCGCGGACAATTTGCAGTTCGTCATCACAGGCGGTCAAGAATAATATGGGAGTATCAAAGCCCTTGCTTCTTAGTTCGGAGCACAGCTCAAGTCCGTTGCCGTCCGGTAGCATAACGTCGAGAATTATAAGCGAAAAGCTGTCGGAGGAAAGAACCGAACGGGCTTCGGCGAGAGACTGAACCGCCGTGGGGGTATAGCTTTCCCGTGTCAGCAAGTCGAAAAGTCCGTCCCTTATGAAAAAATCATCTTCAACGATAAGTATTTTTTCCATATTTACACCCCCGTAACATTTTTATTCTATCATATCAACACATACTTTTCAAGCAAAAAAGCCGTGAGCACTTCGCCCACGGCTCTGCAAATTATAATTCATTGAAAATTGACCACGAAACGACCTTGATGTTGTTCTTTTTTGCACGTTCGAGCAAGTCTCCGCTTTTCAAAAGCTCAAATTCGAACACACGTTTTGTCCATTCGCTTTCGGTGTCGCTCACGGGATACGACGGGTGCAAAAACATTTCGGTAACGCCCTCAATGCAGTTGTCAACCGCATCGAGATAGTATTTTCTTGTTTCGTCATAGGTCTTGATTTTGGCGAACGGTCTCGGGTCGGAAACCAAATCGTCGAGCATGGGAACGCCCCTTTTCAGCCCCGCACGGGTTATCGCGCCGAAATATGCCTCGAGCGGCTTCGGAACGGCTCTGCCTATTTGCCTTTCAAAAAATGCCGTGCATTTCGGGAAGCGAAAGGGGAGCGAATGCGCCTTGCAGAAATCAAAAGCATCAACCCAAAAACGCCTAAGATTTATTCCGTAAAGCGTTGCGCAATGGTTGTCGGCATGGTCGATTTTAACGCCGAGACTGCTTGCGAATTGATATTGTGCTTCAAGCTCCGCACGAACGTCACGCCTTTTGACATGAAGTGCAATGTCCGTCTGCTTCGTACGCAGTCCTGTTTCATCGCTGAGAGAGGGAGCACCGCTGTTGCTTTGCCAGCGGGGCACGTCGCTGTCCGAATTTATCGACAAATGTATGCCGACGGGGAAGCCGTCCTGCGCCGCAGTTTGTGCCGCCGTTTTTGAATTTTCGGTAACGGTCAGCAAAGAGGTCGAGGATATAAGCCCCTCGGAATACAGCTCTTGTATCGCTTTCGATTGCTGCTCGTTGTAGCCGAGGTCATCGGCGTTTATGATAAGAAACTTACTCATCAATTGATACCGTTGCCTTATCCGACTTTTTCTTTTCGTCGAAATGCAGGAAGAATGAGAAAATGCTTGCAAGTGCCATGGCTATGAACGGAAGTACGCACATAAGAACTCTTGCGGCATCACCGGGTCTGTCGCCGGGGGTTGCATCATTTTCAAAGCCGTATACCGTATACATAAGCTTGTAGCCGAGAGAAACATAAAGTCCGTTGAGCCTGTTCATAACACCGATAAGGCTTGTGAGCATACCCTCACGCTTAACACCGTGACGGGCATAGTCGTCGTCGATGATTTTCGCACCGATGCAGTCCATGGTGATAAGACAGCCCGCAACGCCGACGCCCATAATGCTTGCGATTGCGATTGCGACGGGAAGCGTGGTTGCAAAGTAGAGAGGAACGAAGCCGACAGCCATAATGATGAAGCCGAGACGCCAAATTTTGATGATTTCGACCTTCTTTGAAATGACGGAGAATACGGCGATGCCGATAAGAGCGAAGCCGAATACCGTTCCGAGCATAACCGTTGTCATACTGCTGTCAAGCTCGAGAGTGTATTTTACATAGAAAGTAATTGCCTGAGAAATAAGCGAGAATGCCGCCGAATAGAAAGCGCCCGCAAAGCCGAATATCCAGAACTTGCTGTTCGTGATAAGAGCGAAGATAGCCTTGAAAAGGTTGGGCTTTTCTTGATTTTTCATTTCCTCTTCCTCGGCTTCGAGGTCCTCGTGACAGCCGAAGGTCATATAGAGAATAACGGCAAGTGCGATAACGCCGTAAATAATAGAAGTCAGGCCGTATCCGATTGCTTTTGTGACCATGGGAGTGAGAACAATGGAGATAACCATTGCAAGAAGCTGGCATATCTGTCTTATGCCGTTTGTCTTTGCTCTTTCTTCGTCGGTCTTAAAGAGCGTGGGGAAAAGTGCGCCGTAGTTCGCATTGATAAGGGAGTCGAGGGTACCGGTCAGTATATACATAAGAAGAATGTAAATATACGCCATTTTGCTGCTTGACTGAATACCCGTCGGCATATTGAAGAACATTATGAACGAGAGAAT
>CAYNUD010000134.1:0-4350 GCA_964400315.1 uncultured Clostridium sp.
TAGAAAACATATTGGTCGAACAGGATAACGCCCCCGATTTAGGCGATGTATTCGCGCAAATGAAATCGAGCTTCGATCATTTAAATCCCATCGTACATATTTGAGGTGAAATATAATGGCTGTTTTCCTTCTCTCTGCTTTTGCAGACGAAGCGGGTACGTCTCTTAATGAACAAATATCCGCATTAAAAGAAAATTCCATAGACTATATAGAACCCCGACGCATTGACGGAAAAGGAATACTTGAGCTATCCGACGAAGAGCTAAAAAAAGTAAAAACCGAACTTGACGCGCACGAAATAAAGGTAAATTCTCTCGGCTCCCCGATAGGAAAATACAGCATTGAAGAGCCGTTTGAGCCTCATTTCGAGCTGTTTAAAAAAGCTTTGCGAGCCTGCAAGCTACTCAACACCGAAAACATGCGTATGTTCAGCTTTTTCACATCGCAAAACGATTTGAAAAAAAACAGAGTCGAGGTAATAAGACGTCTTTCGATAATGACAGAAGAAGCAAAAAAGAACGGCATAACCCTATGTCACGAAAACGAATCGAAGATATACGGTCAAATGCCAAGCGAGGTCGCGGACATATTATCCTCCGTTCCCAATCTTGCGGGAGTATTCGATCCGGCAAATTACAGAATGAATGATGCAGATGTCACCGAAGGCATAAACGCTACTTTTATTAACTTTAAATATATGCATATCAAAGACGCCGTATTTTCAACACAAGCTATAGTTCCCGCCGGCGATGGCGAGGGTCGTATCGGAGATATTATCGACGCCGTAAACGAAAAAATAACCGGTACTGTTTATTTAACGCTCGAACCCCACCTTCACATATTTGACGCATATAAAAGCATTGACGAACACGAATTAAAGGGAAAATATAAATTTAACAGCAATCGCGAAGCTTTTGATTTTGCTGTAAACGCACTGAAAAATTTACTTATAAAACACGGTTATGAAAGGAACGGTAAAAACGAATGGATAAAGTAAGATTCGGTATAGTCGGTTGCGGTAATATGGGTACCGGTCACGCAAAAAACTTTTTGGACGGAAAAATCGAAAACGGATATATAAGCGCGGTTTGCGATATTGATTCCGACAAATTCGCCTTTTTCAAAGAAAAATTCGGCGACAGTATTAAATATTTCTCAAATGCAGAAGAAATGTTCAAATCGGGCGAATGCGACGTTGTTATGATATGCACGCCTCATTATATTCACCCCGATCTTGCAATTCTTGCGATGGATAACAATCTTCACTGCATAGTTGAAAAGCCCGCAGGCGTTTATACTCTTCAAGTTAAAAAAATGCTTGAAAGAAACGAAGCGAACGATAAAATACTCGGAATAATGTTCAATCAAAGAACGAATCCCGTTTTCAAGAAAATGCGCCAAATGATTCAGGACGGTCAGCTCGGCGAAATAAAAAGAACCAACTGGATAATTACGAACTGGTACAGAACGCAGGACTATTATGACAGCGGCTCATGGCGTGCAACATGGGCAGGAGAAGGTGGCGGTGTCCTTTACAACCAAGCTCCGCACAATCTTGACCTCTTTCAATGGATCGTCGGTATGATGCCCTCCAAATTGCGTGCGTTCTGTCATTTCGGAAAATGGCACAATATTGAAGTCGAAGACGACGTTACCTGCTATTGCGAATACCCCAACGGCGCTACCGGCGTTTTCATTACCACTACGGCAGACGCGCCCGGAACCAACAGATTTGAAGTCACAGGCACTAAGGGCACGCTTATAATGGATGCAGATAACGACGGCGCGTTCAATCTGTATTTCAAGGAACTGGAAGTAGACGAAAGAGTGCATTGTTTCACCGAAGAAGGCTTCAACAGACCGCCGTGCAAAGAAACCGTAAAAATCGAAATCGACGCTCCGAATCCTCAGCATGCCGGAATATGCAATAATATCGCTAATGCCGTTCTCGGTCTTGAAGAAGTGTATGCACCCGCAACCGACGGAATATACGGAGTTCAGCTTGCCAATGCAATGCTGCTTTCCACATGGTTGAACAAAGATATCGAAATACCGTTCGACGACGAGCTGTTTTATGAAGAATTAAAAAAGCGCATAGCTGTTTCAAAACCGCATACGGTAAAAGAAAAGAAAACAGTCACACCTCAAAATTAAAACATTTTTAGGGAGCTTTCTATGAAAAAGATTTACAATGTAGCTCTTGTCGGCTGCGGAACAATTTCGTATAACCATCTCACCGCGCTTTCAAAAACAGATAACGTCAATGTTGTTGCGCTCTGCGATATAAAGACGGAAAGGGCGGAAGCGAGAAAAAACGAATTTGATCTTTCGGCAAAAATCTATTCCGATTACGAAGAAATGCTGAATAACGAACATATTGACGCGGTTCACATCACTACCCCGCACTATCTTCATGCACCTATGGCAATATCGGCACTCAAGCGCAACATATATGTTTGTCTTGAAAAACCGATGTGCATAAACCGCGATGAAATAAAAGCCTTGCTTAAAGCAGAAAAAGAAAGCAAAGCAAGTGTAACCGTAGTATTTCAAACACGATATAATAAAGCCAATATCATGGCGAAAAAAATCGCAGAAGAGGACGGAATAGTAAGCGCGTACTTTGCTCTTTTTTGGGAACGCAATAACGAATATTACACATCGAGCGGCTGGCGCGGCGCATATTCAACCGAAGGTGGCGGAGTTATGATAAATCAAGCCATTCACTCGGTAGACCATTTAATTAATCTTCTCGGCCGGCCCGTCGCGCTTTATGCAACTACCTCAAATCACAGGCATAAGGGGATAATCGAAGTAGAAGATACGTGCGAAGGAATGGTTGAATTTGAAAACGGAAAAGTCGGAAACTTTTTTGCGACCACTGCCTTCAGCGGTGCATCAAGAACCTCAATTTTTATCAAAACCCAAAATCACATGCTTGAAATACG
The DNA here is from genome assembly GCA_964400315.1 of uncultured Clostridium sp. Taxonomy (GTDB): domain Bacteria; phylum Bacillota; class Clostridia; order Oscillospirales; family Acutalibacteraceae; genus CAG-177. The sequence goes on from CAYNUD010000134.1 coordinate 2,949, forward strand.
CAATGCGTCACTCTACATAGACGACAAATTGGTCGAAGAGACGGAGGCTGCAAAATATCTCGGCAAAGAGGTTTACGGCGACGGGCATGTAACACTTATCAAAAAATTCTATGAAGCAATAGAAAACGGCACGGAAATGCCGGTAACATTGGAAAGCGCGCAATGGCCGCTCAGACTGTTGCTTGCGGCATATGAATCAAACGACGAAAGAACCGAAATATAATTTCGTACTATTTTTTGATTTTGATAAGCTATTTTATCATTTCACGGCAATACTATATAAAAAAGAAAGGCATTGTAAAAATGAAAATTCCTTTTAAAATCGACCTATCCGGAAAGTGTGCGGTGGTTACCGGAGCCGGAGGTGTTCTCTGCTCCGATTTTGCGAAAGCGATGGCACAGTGCGGAGCAAAGGTAGCGCTGCTCGACATCAATCTTGATGCGGCTCAAGCGGTGGCCGACGATATTCGCGCGAACGGAGGAACTGCTATCGCAATAAAAACAAACTGCCTTGAAAAAGACAGTCTTGAAAACGCAAAAGCCGTTATCTATGAAAATTTCGGAAGCTGTGATATTCTCATTAACGGCGCAGGCGGAAACAACGGAAGAGCCACTACCGTAAACGAATACTTCGATCCGGCAACACTCGACGACCCAAACGCGCAGGACTTTTTCTCGCTTTCACCGGACGGCTTTAAATTTGTATTCGATTTAAACGTAACCGCCGCTTTTCTTACCACGCAGGTTTTTGCATTGGATATGGCAAAGAGCGGAAAAGGCGGAAACATTATAAACATATCTTCTATGAACGCTTACAGACCTCTTACTAAAATTCCGGCTTACAGCGCCGCGAAATCGGCAGTATCCAATTTCACACAATGGCTGGCTGTTCATTTTGCCAACACCGGCATAAGAGTAAATGCCATTGCTCCCGGATTTTTCGTTTCCAATCAAAACAGAACTCTTCTCTTCAACAGTGACGGAACGCCAACCGAAAGAACAGAAAAAATTCTTCGCGGAACGCCTATGAAGCGCTTCGGAGAAGCGAATGAATTACTCGGCGGTCTGTTCTTCTTCCTGTGCGACGAGGCTTCAAGCTTCATTACAGGAGTAATTCTTCCTATCGACGGCGGATTTTCCGCATATTCGGGAGTGTGATTAAAAAATATATAAAAAGCAGAGGTGCGAGCCTCTGCTTTTTATATATTTTTTAACATTTTATTTTTTCTTTGCAAAATATATTGAAATATTTTGTCGTTTATGGTAAAATAATCTATAAAAACAATATTTTTACATGCGGAAAAAATAAAAATGATAAAAAGATATACCAATCAAAATGTTTACGATGCGTTCCTTGACAGAATGAATTTGATTTTCAAAGAATTTGACAACATTTTTGTAT
>CAYNUD010000135.1:0-4320 GCA_964400315.1 uncultured Clostridium sp.
GTTCTGATTCAGCTCAGACTCATGGATAAATACCCCGATTTCAAATATGCCCATTCGCAGGCTTATACCTATGAAACGGTTGAAAAATATTATCCCGAGGTTTTTGAAGAACTGAAAAAGCGTATTTCCGAAGGCAGATTCGAACCCGTCGGAGCTATGTACGTAGAGCCGGATTGCAATATTCCGAGCGCAGAAAGTCTTATTCGTCAATGCCTTTACGGACAGCACTATTTCCGCGAAAAATTCGGTATAACGGTAAACAATTGCTGGTTGCCCGATGTTTTCGGAAACAGTTGGATACTTCCGCAGATACTTAAAAAGAGCGGAGCGGATTATTTCGTTTCAAACAAGATGTCAACATGGAACGATACGAACCGTTTTCCGCACAACAACTTTATCTGGAGAGGAATAGACGGCAGCGAGGTTTATGCCTGCGTACCGCCCACACACTTTATATCGTGGAATATGCCGAGTCAAACGGCTGAAAATTGGGAAGCCTATCAGGACAAAGATATCGGCGGACAGACCTTGCAAATGTTCGGATACGGAGATGGCGGAAGCGGCGCAACGGAGGAAATGATAGAGCTTATGCACCGTTTCCCGAAGCTTTCCGTAATGCCGGAAACACAGCACGTAAACGCAAAGGAATTTCTTGAAAAAAACTTGAAAAATAATAGAAAGCTTGCTGTTTGGGACGGCGAATTGTATCTTGAAATGCACCGAGGAACTTTCACGACAAAGGCGGAGCTTAAAGAGAGAAATCGACGTATTGAATTTCTTTTCAGAGATGCGGAGCTCATTTCTTCAATGCGTTGCCTGAAAGGTGAAAAATATCCCGATAAAAAGCTTCGAGAGCTTTATAAACGCCTTATGATAAACCAATTCCACGATATTCTGCCCGGCAGTCACATAACGCCCGTTTACCGCGATGCCGCCGAAGATATGTTGCTTATCGAAAAAGAGCTTTCGGACATAACCGATAGCGGCACGGAATACATGAATACTCTCAATTTCGAACGCAGATATCCCGTTTTTTTGCCTGACGGCGACGGCTGTTTCGTAAGAAAAGGCGTTCGGGGAAGATTTGCTCGTGTGATTGCACCCGCACTTTCACCCGTAATAATAAAGGATGCCGGCACCGACGTTCGGCTTTCGGAAAACAACGGAACGGTAACAACGCCGTATTATATTGTGAAATTTAATCCGGACGGCAGTATTGCTTCTTTGTATGACCGTGAGCTTTGCCGCGAATGGGTCAAGGGAGATTTCAACAAAATCAAGATTTATCATGATACTCCGGGTAATTATGATGCTTGGGATATTCTTCCGAATTATAAAGACAAGATTGAGAAAATACATGTTGTCGAGCCGATTCGTTTTGTCTGTGCCGATTCGGAGTGCATTGAACTTTCGTGTACTCTTGCTACCGAAAAAAGCACATGGAAAAGAAAAATACGCCTTTTCTCAACATCAAGAGGTATTGAGGTTGAGAATGAGGTTGATTGGAACGAAAAGCATCGCCTTGCAAAGGTTGAGTTTGACTGTAATGTTCTGTCACGTGAATTGCTTTGCGATACTTCGGCGGGCATTATCCGCAGAGAAACTCACAGAAATACAAGTTGGCAGCAGGCGAGATTCGAAGTTTGCCATCATAAATGGTTTGACATGGCGGAGCAGGGCGGCGGAATTGCCGTGCTGAATCAAGGCAAATACGGCGTTTCCGCTGAAAATTCATGCGTTTCGCTCTCGCTTCTCAGGGCGACGGTAAGACCCGACCCTACATCGGATATCGGAAAGCATGACTTTTGCTATATGATTCTTCCGCATAGCGGCGATGCGGTATCGGCAGGCATAAACAATGCGGCATACGAATACAACATTCCGCTCCGAAAGTCAAGCACATCATGGGGTCTCGGCGATTTTTCACCCTTGTGGCTTCAGGCAGTAAAGCTGTCGGAAAACGGAAAAATGCTTGTGGTCCGTTTAAGTGAGCAAAACGGAGAACGTGGACGGTTAAATCTTCCGTGCCGTGCAAAACTGCTCAATATGCTTGAAGATGTTACGGATGAAACGGAAAAGCTCGACTATTCACCGTTTGAAATAATTACGCTCGGATTTGATATATCGGAGGAAACTCATGAATAATTACGAATATTGGCTTACGTTGGACAACGAAACTGCGGCGGAGCTTAAAGAAATCACGGATAAATCGGAGCTTGAGGACAGATTCTATAAGGAATTGGAGTTCGGTACGGGCGGAATGAGAGGAATAATGGGTGCGGGCCCGAACAGAATGAACAGGTATACCGTAGCAAGAGCAACACGCGGGCTTGCCGACATGCTGAAAACGGGCAGCGTTGCCGTGGCGTATGATTCTCGGCTCAATTCGGCGGAATTTGCACGCACTGCCGCCGCCGTACTGTGTGCGGCGGGAATAAAGGTATATATTTTTGATACGCTCATGCCGACCCCCGTACTTTCCTTTGCCGTAAAGCATCATGCCTGCTCTGCGGGAATAGTCATTACCGCAAGCCATAATCCAAAAGAATATAACGGATACAAAGTTTACGATTCAAACGGCTGTCAGCTTTTGCCTGATGAAGCGCATGAATTGACGCGCTATATAGATGCAATTACAGACCTCGGTAAAATACCGATGTTGTCGCTTGACGAAGCGGAGAAAAACGGTTTGCTCGAATATATCGGGGAAAGAACGCTTACGGCATTTCTTGAGGAAGTAAAAAAGCTGAGCATATATAAAGGCGGCGATGTGAAAATAGTGTATACGCCCTTACACGGAACGGGGAATATTCCGATAAGGCGGATTCTCGGTGACAGGAACGTATCGGTTGTCGCCGCACAGGAGCTTCCCGACGGTAATTTTTCCACGGTGCGTTCGCCGAACCCCGAAGAAAAGGATGCCCTAACACTTGCCGTTAAGCAGGGGATAGCCGAGAACGCCGATATCATAATCGGAACAGATCCCGATTGCGACCGTGTCGGCATCGGAGTTCGAGAGGGTAACGGTTTTACACTTTTAACGGGAAATCAAACGGGAGCTTTACTTACGGATTTCATTCTGCGTTTCAAGAAGGATATTCCCGAAAATGCGGCGATTGTAAAAACCGTGGTTACGAGCGGTTTGGGCAGTGCAATTGCGGCGGAGCATTCCGTATCAACCGTGCAAACGCTCACGGGCTTTAAGTATATCGGCAAAAAAATATGCGATTGGGAAATAAGCGGTGAGCATACATACATTTTCGGTTATGAAGAAAGTTACGGCTGTCTTGCGGGAACTCATGCGGCCGATAAGGATGCCGTTTCCGCTTCAATGCTTATTGCCGAAATGACGGCTTATTGGAAAGACCGCGGCAAGACTCTCACGCAGGCACTCGATGAAATATACAGTAAATACGGCTTTTATTTTGACAGCCTTGAAACCGTTGTGCTGAAAGGCAAGGAGGGCTCTGTAAAAATTCTGAACGCAATGACCGCTTTGCGCGAAAGGGGCGAAAAGCTTTTTGGCGAATCGGTTAAAGTTTCGGATTATTTGAAAGGTGCGGACGGTTTGCCGAAGGAAAATGTCCTAAAGTTTGAATTTGATGACGGCTCATGGGCGGCGGTTCGTCCGTCCGGAACGGAGCCGAAACTGAAATTGTATTTTTCGGTAAGGGGAGAGAATAAAAACTCCGCTGCCGAAAAGCAAAAACATATCAGAGATGTCTTATTTTCAATAATAGACCGAGAATAGAGGAGAATACGGTGCTTCACTTGAAAATGTATAGACCGTCAAGTACGGCGGTCAGAGAACTGACAATGCCGACAGGTTGTTCGATAACGCATTTTTCCGATCCGGAGGACAGAGTCGAATGGATAGAATGTTGTAAAAACGGACTTGTGGATGACGATATTTCGGGAGCGGAACGCTTTGAACGGGATGTCGTAAACCGCCGCTATTTGAACTTTCCCGAGGACGTGCTCTTTCTCGATTTTAACGGCGTTCATATTGCAACGGCAAGCATGATATACAATGCCGAAAAGAATTGCGGCGGCTTGCACATGGTAGGAATGAAAACCGAATTTCGCGGCAGAGGGTTGATAAAATATCTTAACAATGCCGCAGTGGGAATGCTTGTTCGGCGGGGCGTTGATTATATTGAATTGCTGACGAGTGAATGGCGGGTAAATGCAATACGCAGTTATATCAGCGAAGGGTTCTTGCCCGTTGAATATGCCGATGGCATGGAGGAACGTTGGCGCAAGCTGTTTTCGGAAATCGGAATTGTCGGAGTCGATATGGTTTATGAGGACGGCTCTTTC
>CAYNUD010000136.1:0-4290 GCA_964400315.1 uncultured Clostridium sp.
GTGTTGTATTTAACGGTGTAGTCGCTGTTTTCAACCCATTTTGCTTTAAGCTCAACGCTCATAACCTCGTCATTTTCGACAAGCGAAGCATAGGTTGTGTCTTCCGTAACCTCGGTCATGCCGAGATACCAGCCGTCAAAGGTATAGCCCGAAAGCTCGGGAGTATCAACGTCCGCAAGCACCTTATCCGTCCACTCGACATTGGTCTTGTTTGGAACAAAGCTGCCGCCGTTCGAGTCGAATGTTACGGTGTAGCAGTCCTTTTCAAGCCATCTTGCGGTAAGGATAACTTCTCCCACCTTGTCGTTCGGAACAAGCGTGCCGTATTCCGTTTTTGCCGAAACATAATTGATTCCCGAATACCAGCCGTTGAAGTTATAGCCCTGCTTTGTCGGGTCGCTTATGCCCTCGAGCACGTCGCCAGTCCACTTAACGCCCGTCTTGTCGGCGATTGTGTTACCGCCGTCGGTGTTGTATTTAACGGTGTAGTCACTGTTTTCAATCCATCTTGCCATGAGCTCAATGCTCATAACCTCATCATTTTCGACACGCGAAGCATAAGTTGTATTTGCCGTAACCTCAACATTGCCGAGAACCCAGCAATAAAATGTGTAGCCCTCCTTGGTGGGAGCTTCAACGCCGTCAAGCACCTTATCAGTCCATTTAACGTTATACTTATTGGGAACGAAGCTGCCGCCGTCACTGTCGAATGTTACGGTGTAGCTGTCTTTTTCGAGCCACTTTGCCGTAAGGGTAACGGACGTCACCTCGTCATTCTCGACAAGCGTGCCGTATTCCGTTTTTGCCGTAACGTTATCGTTACCGTTGTACCAGCCGTCAAAGTTATAGCCCTGCTTTTTCGGGTCGCTTATGCCCTCGAGCACCTTATCTGTCCATTTGATGTTTGTTTTTGCGGCGATTTCGTTGCCGCCGTCGGTGTTGTATTTAACGGTGTAGTCGCTGTTTTCAACCCATTTTGCTTTAAGCTCAATGCTTGTCGGGGGCGTATATGATAAGTCCAGGCGCCTTTCATCATCTGCACTCCAAAGGCTTCCGTCAGTAAGGCTTTCATAGGTTGTGTCGGCGTTAACCTCGATGTAGTCATAATACCAGCCGTCAAAGGTATAGCCCTGCTTTGTCGGATTTTCAATGCCGTCAAGCACCTTGCCCGTCCATTTTAGACCCGTCTTTGCGTTGACCGCATTACCGCCGTCGGTGTTGAACGTCACGGTGTAGTTACTGTTTTCGGTATGTTTTTGTGTAAGCGTTATGCTCATAATGCTGTCGTCACCGACAACCTCGCCGTAGGTCGTGCTCGCCGTTATCTTTGTGTCATTGTAATACCAACCGTCAAAGGTGTAACCCCACTTCTCCGGCGTAAAATCGGGAAGAATTGTATCGGTCCACTTGATGCCGGCATCGACAAAAGTATATCCTTCGTAATTAACGGTGTAGCCGTCCTTTGCCTCAAACTGAGCCGTCACGGTGAGGGCGTTTGCGGGCATTGTTGCGGGAATTTCGGGTAACCAGCCGGTGAAATTATATCCCGTCTTTATCGGGCTGCTCACGGCGGCTATCGCCTGACCGAAATAATATTCCGTCTCGTTTTCCGTTTTGTCAACAACGGTCTTGAACGTATATTTGTTTCTGTCGAGATATACTTTCAAAACAAGTGAGCCGTTCGCCTTAACATTGCCCGAAAGCACGCTCTTTTCTGTGTTGAGTATGAAGCCCGAGGGAACTTTGTATTCCGCCGTCACAATTTTGTTCATTATTGCGAATTTCGTCTGCTCCGATTTTTCATAAGCCGTGCCGTCCGTGTTCATTGTATAGGTTTCAACCGTGTAGTCCGCATAGCCCGTATCGGAAACATCGGATTGAGAGATTACAGATGTCGGATCTAAATTTAAAGCGGGACGAACGCCGCCATCAGTATTGTAGGCACTAAAGTAGCGGACGTAGCCGTCGTCACTGACTCTGCATGTATTGCTGGAACTGCCACCGGCAGAGCGCAAACGCCAAAAAGAATTTTCGTTATTAGAATAAACATATAATCCCTGGCTCTTTGCGTAATCACTGCCTTGTGCAGTTCGTGTTGTACTGCTGCTTGTTGACGAACTGAAACCGTAGCTTGTGTTTAATGCGTCCTCATACGAAAGAAGATATATCTTATCGTTGGTTGTCGCCGAATCATATTTTGAATATGTTGTACTGTATGCCGAATTGTCGAGTGTTGTGGTTGCTATCTCGGCTTTCTGAGAAGCGGAAAATGCCGTGTTACAGAAGTCCTTGTTGAGCCACTCTCTGATACTGCTCTCGGCATAGTTATTTGCATAATATGTTTTTTCGGGATTGCCCCAATATGCCGGGTCGTTGTATTCATCGGTACCGGAGCTGAGAATATAGTTATTATACGGCTGAGAATCAAGTATTGTTTCACTCATTACCATACCCGTTGACGGGTCAAGCACACGCCATTTTATCGGCTCATATTTGAACCAATATACGGTATTTGTGTTGTAGCCGTTGTCGTCTTGGTTTGTACTTGATGATGTATATCCGGTGCAATACGGTCTGTAGGAGTCAAAGATAACGCCCCTGTATTTGTTACCGTTGTAAACTATATCGGTATAGCGCATATAGTCGCTTGCGGTCATTTGACCGTTACTCCATGAACCCGTACCGCTGTAATAATTATATGAAGTCCAATTTTTGTTGTCGCCCGCTTCGGCGTTGAGTGCGGAAATTATCGTATCGTCCGTTACCTTGCTTTGCGGATAATAACCGAACTCAAATGTGTCGCCCGTTTGATAATAATCAATGCTTGTTATGGGATATTGAACGATTGCGGAAGTCGGATTCAAATTTAAAGCGGGGCGCACGCCGTTATTAGTATCGTTGGTATCATGGTATCTGCCAACGTAGCCGCCATCACCGACTTCGCATGCAGTGCAGGAATTGCTACCGGCAGAGCGCAAACGCCAATAAGAGTTTCCGCTATATTTACTCAGTCCCTGACTTTTTGCGTAATCACTGCCCTGTGCAGTGCGTGCCGTATCGCTGCTGAAGCCGTAGCTTGTGTTCAATGCGTCCACATATGAAAGAAGATATATCTTATCGTTTGTTGTTGCGGAATCATATTTTGAATATGATGTGCTGTATGCAGAGTTGTCAAGTGTTGTGGTTGCTATCTCGGCTTTTTGAGAAGGAGAGAATGCTGTATTATAGAAGTCCTTGTTGAGCCACTCTCTGATACTGCTCTCGGCATAGTTATTTGCGTAATATGTTTTATTGGGGTCACCGTAGCTTGCTCTGCCGTCATAATAACTATAGTTGTTAAACGCCTGAGAATCGAGTATTGTTTCACTCATTACCATACCCGTTGACGGGTCAAGCACACGCCATTTTATAGGCTCATATTTAAACCAATATACCGTGTTTGTATTGTAGCCGTTGTGGTCCGTACTTGATGATGTATATCCCGTACAATACGGTCTGTAAGAGTCAAAGACAACACCTCTGTATTTGTTGCCGTTATAAACAATGTCCGTGTAACGCATATAGTCGCTTGCGGTCATTTGTCCGTCGTTTTCATCGCCCGTGCCGCTGTAATAACCGTAGGAAGTCCAGCCGTTTGCAACCGAAGTGCTTGTTTTGATTGTTTCCGCACTCGTGTTGTCAACCTTTGCAAGAGCGTTGAGCGAGGAGATAACGCTATCGTCCGTTACCTTGCTCTGCGGATAATAACCGAACTCAAATGTGTCGCCGACCGAGTAATCGGTTATCTTCTTGCCCGTTTGGGTTTCGGCTTTCACGCCCTGCATTGCAAGCGGCATAACGCCGAGCACCAGCATAAAGCACAAAACCACGGAAAGAATTTTCTTAGTTGCCTTTTTCATCTGAAAACCACCTTTCAAATTTTTGTGGATTTACATTTATCGGACTTAACAGCCCTTAACGATTTATATTATAACACACTCAGCGTAACAAAAGCGTAACAGAAACGGCCTTTTTCGGGCTTCAAATGTAAACTTTTTGTGAACTTTTCGTTTTTTGACCCGTTTTCGCTTGACAAGCAGCATTCTTTCGCCCCTTTCAGGGGGGACAATATAGCTTCAAGCCGACAACAACTTTTCGCCCCTTTCAGGGGAGATGTTGCGTAGCAACAGAGGGGTTTTTAAAATTAGCAATTAGCAATTGAATTTTTGCTGTGAGCTTGCAGTTTTGGGCTCCCTCTCTGACGAGGGAGCTGTCACGGAGTGACTGAGGGAGAGACGATTTTGCGAATTT
>CAYNUD010000137.1:0-4245 GCA_964400315.1 uncultured Clostridium sp.
GGGCTCGGGAATAGGCTATTCTCTCATTGCGGGCACTTTGCTTGCAAATGCTGTTGAGCAAGACACTGACGGACTCTTCAACTGCGAAACACTTTGGAAATACGAAAAAGCGTTCTTTAAACACATCGGATTTGAGGCTTGTCGCACGGCTCTGCTAAAGAATTTGCTTCCCTACCTCACGGCGAAAGAGGTCGCTGAGCTTTTTAACTCGGAGGTAGTGACGACGCAGGACCTTGAAAAACTACGCAGTGCCTCTGTCGGCTCACTTTTAAGCGCTCAGCTCATACCCGAGATTAAAGAAAAACTGCACCGACTTAACGGTATGCCCGCCTTACGCAAAAAACTTCTTGACTTGATTGTATGGTTCGGCAAGCTCGCCGTCATCGAGCCGTCATTCCCCTCGGAATATGAAATGAGTGCCGTCCGAAAGTGGTCGGAAAGATACGACGAATTTTTCGAATCAATAAAGTACCGCTCTGACAGTGAAAATTAAGCACTTGTTTGTTCAATTTTAACGATTTTGCGCACCCGAAAACCTCGGCATTCGGCAAATCGGGGGTTGACAAGGGTTTTTTCGGGTAGTATAATAGCACTATCGACACAGAAAGGAGAACGGATATGAACGCTGTAATGAACGCAACAAGCCGTAATTCCGTCTCTCATTCTGTCCGCAGCACCGAGTCTGCGTCTTTTGCCTTTATCAAAGCAGTACGCTTTTTTGCGTACCGCTTTTTTTATTATTACTTTTTCGGCAAAATGAATTTTCTCCCGCAAAGGGCGCATATGGCAGTGTCGCTGTAAAACAGCTTTTATTATGTCATCAAGGCGGTTTCCTTTCGGGGGAGCCGCCTTTTAATTTATCCCGTAATGTCGGGTACTAAAACGTGAGGTGTCGGCAATGAACGAACTTGAAATTTCAAGAAAAGAAATAAGTCGTATTGATGCGGAGATGGCAAGGCTTTTTGAAGAGCGTATGCATACCTGTGAAAATATAGCGACGTATAAAAAGGAACACGGTCTTTCAGTCAAAGATTCGGCAAGAGAAGCGGAACTTATCGAGCGTTCGAGAGCGTTGGTGGAGGACAAGGAGCTTGAAGGATACTATGTACGCTTCCTTCAAAATACGATTGATCTTTCCTGCAAATATCAAACCAAGTTGCTCGGCGGTATGAAGGTTGCCTACTGCGGCGACGAAGGAGCGTTCGCATACATTGCGGCAAGACGTATGTTCCCCGATTCGCAGTTGATTCCTTATTCGGATTTCACAAAAGCCTACAGAGCCGTCGAAAGCGGTGAATGCGACTGCACCGTACTCCCGCTTGAAAACAGCTATGCGGGAGACGTCGGCACGGTGATGGATCTTATGTTTTCCGGAAGCCTTTTCGTAAATCAAGTTATCGACCTTCCCGTAACTCACAGTCTCATCGCTCTTGACAGCGCAAATGCGGACATGATAAAAACAGTTGTAAGCCATCCGCAAGCACTTTCGCAGTGCAACGAATATATCAGTCGGCACGGTTTTGAGACCAAATCATATTCAAACACCGCTCTTGCCGTAAAATATGTCAAGGAATCTGGCGATCCGACAGTTGCCGCAATCGCTTCCGAAGAGGCGGCGGAAATATTCGGCCTTAAGGCTATCGACATCAGGATTAACGATAACCCCAATAATACAACCCGTTTTGCGGCATTTTCAAGAGCCGCCAACGCTCCCGCCGCAACACTCAAGCGTGAGGACGAAAGCTTCATTCTTGTATTCACCGTTCAAAATAAAGCAGGCTCTTTGGCAAAGACACTTAACATAATCGGCGCACACGGATTCAATATGCGTTCCCTTAGAAGCCGTCCGATGAAAGACCTTCAATGGAATTACTACTTCTACGTTGAAGCGGAAGGCAATGTTAACTGTGAAAACGGAAGCGATATGCTCCGCGAACTTTCCGCAATATGCGCTCAGTTAAAACTCGTAGGCACATATTATTCAAAGCTGAGCGTTCAGGGAGATGAAAACAAATGATAATACCGGTAAAAACGCCTCGCGGAGGATACGATATAGTTTTGAAGCAGGGCGCACTTTCCGAAATAAGCAGTCTGCTTAATGTGAACCGTAAGGCTCTTATCGTTACGGACGACGGAGTTCCGTCCGAATACGCCATGACTGTTGCCGCTCAGTGCGTGTCACCGTATATAATTACCGTTGCGCAGGGCGAAGCAAGCAAATGCTTCGACACTCTGCAAGAACTCCTTTCCGCGATGCTCAAAGCCTCTTTCACTCGCGGTGATTGCATCATCGCCGTCGGCGGCGGAGTTGTGGGCGATCTGAGCGGATTTGCGGCATCTTGCTATATGAGAGGAATTGATTTTTACAACATTCCGACCACACTGCTTTCTCAGGTCGATTCTTCCATCGGCGGCAAGACCGCGTTGGATTTCGGCGGCGTTAAAAATATTATCGGCGCTTTTCATCAGCCGAAAAAGGTCATAATTGACCCAAACGTTCTCTCCACACTTGATTTGCGCCAGCTTCATGCAGGGCTTGCCGAAGCAATAAAGATGGCGGCGACAAGTGATAAAGAGCTGTTCGAGCTGATAGAAAAAAGTGAAAATTTAAACAGCGACCTAACGGAAATAATCCGCCGTTCTTTGATGATAAAAGCCGATGTTGTCGAAAAAGACCCCGAGGAAAAGGGACTGCGCAGAGTCTTAAATTTCGGTCACACCGTCGGTCATGCGATCGAAAGTCTCAATGCGGGCGCGCTTCTTCACGGTGAATGCGTGGCGGCGGGAATGCTTCCTATGTGCGGAGATTCCGTCAGAGACCGTCTTTCCTCGGTGCTTGAAAAATATTCGCTCCCCATTAAAATCAAAGAAGCCGAAAACGACCTTGCCGAATATATATATCACGATAAAAAAATGCAGGCCGGCAGTGTAAATGCGGTTCTGGTTGATGAAATAGGCTCATTCCGCTTTTGCAAAATGAGTCCCGAAGAAATAATCGAAAGAACGGAGTCCTTAAAATGAAAAATTCCTTCGGTCAAAGCGTTTGCGTTACTCTTTTCGGCGAAAGCCACGGTGCTGCCGTCGGTGCGGTAATAGACGGACTTGCTCCCGGCATTCCCGTTGACGAAAACAATATCAAAAAGCTTTTGGCACGCCGCCGTCCCTCGGGCTTGACGGACACGGCAAGACACGAAAACGACCCTTTTGAAATTCTCAGCGGCGTTTTTGAAAGCAAAACAACAGGGACTCCGATTTGCATTGTTATCCGCAACGAAAACACGCGCAGCGAAGATTATGCTTACGGTACGGCAAGACCCTCCCATGCGGATTACGCGGCATTTTGCAAATATCACGGCTTTGAGGATTACCGAGGCGGCGGACATTTCTCGGGCAGAATAACGGCTGCTCTCGTTGCCGTCGGAGGAATACTTCTCCCCGCTCTTGAAAATCTCGGTATTTCCGTCGGAACTCATATTCTTACCTGCGACGGTATATCCGACAGAGCTTTTGAAAACCCCGAAAACGATATAAAGATTCTCAATGAAAAATCATTTCCCGTTTTGGATGGCGAAAGCGGCGAAAAAATGCGAGAGCGTATAATCGAAGCCCGCGATAAGCTTGACAGCGTGGGCGGTATAACTCAAACGGCTGTCTGCGGCATCCCGTGCGGTGTCGGTGAACCTTGGTTCGATTCTGTCGAGAGTCTCCTCTCCCATGCAATTTTCAGTCTCGGCGGTATAAAAGGAATCGAATTCGGCTTAGGCTTCGGATTTTCTCAAAAGCACGCAAGCGAATGTAACGATGCGTTTACCGTTAAAAACGGCGAAACCTTAACCGTCACCAACAACAACGGCGGCATAAACGGCGGCATAACAAACGGAATGCCCATTATATTCAATTGCGCCGTAAAGCCCACTCCGTCAATTGCCCGCGAACAGCAGACGGTTGACTTCATCAAAAACGAAAACAAAACCGTAAGCATCGTCGGCAGACACGACCCCGCCATAATCCGCCGAATTTGCCCCGTCATCGACAGCGTAACGGCAATTGTCGTTTGCGACCTGCTGGCACAGCGGTTCGGCACCGATGCGCTTACAAAGGGGGTTCCCTCATGCTTTACGGACTAATAGGCGAAAAACTCGGACACAGCTATTCGTGCGAAATACATGAAAAGATTGCCGATTACCGCTATGAGCTTCTCGAAATACCCCGTAATGAGCTTGCGGAATTTTTCAAAAACCGTGA
>CAYNUD010000138.1:0-4158 GCA_964400315.1 uncultured Clostridium sp.
CCCGCAAGTGTTCAGGAAATGGCCGATTTGACCGTCAAGGCGTTTGACCTTTCGGACAAATACCGCATTCCCGCAATGCTTCTTGCCGACGGCACAATGGGTCAGATGATGGAGCCCGTATCGCTTGAGGGCATAACCGAAAATAAGGTTGAAAAGCCGTGGGCCGTTACGGGAACGGGCTGCAAGAGAAAGCACAATATCATTAATTCTCTTTATCTCAAGCCCGAAGAGCTTGAAAAAATCAATTTCGAGCGTTACGAGAGATATGCTGAGGTCGAAAAGAACGAGGCAATGTACGAAGAATATATGATGGACGATGCGGAATACTGTGTTGTTGCATACGGAATTGCCGCGAGAGTATCAAAGAACGCAGTTACGGCCGCCCGTGCAAAGGGTGTAAAGGTCGGACTTATTCGCCCGATAACTCTTTGGCCGTTCCCGAAGCAGGCTCTTGCCGAGGCGGCAAAGAAGGTAAAAGCATTCGTATCCGTGGAGCTTTCCATGGGTCAGATGATAGAGGATATACGCCTTGCAACGGGCTGTTCGAAGCCTGTTACCCTTTGTAACCGTGCGGGCGGTATGATTCCCGACCCCGAGCAGGTGCTCGAAGCAATAGCGAAAATGGCGGAGGTGAATGAATAATGACCGTTTTTGAAAGACCGAAATCACTTGCGGATGTTCCGCTTCATTATTGTCCCGGATGTACCCACGGCATAATTCACCGCCTTGTTGCGGAGGCGATTGACGAGCTCGGCATCGAAGGCAAGACCATAGGCGTTGCGCCTGTCGGCTGTGCGGTTATGGCATATGATTATTTTACCTGTGATATGGTTGAGGCGGCTCACGGCAGAGCTCCCGCAGTCGCTACGGGACTTAAAAGAGCAATGCCCGAAAATGTGATATTCACTTATCAGGGTGACGGCGACCTTGCTTCAATCGGTATGGCGGAGACGGTACATTCCGCAACGAGAAATGAAAACATCACCGTTATTTTTGTCAATAACGCAATATACGGCATGACGGGCGGTCAGATGGCACCCACTTCCTTGCCCGGACAGGTTACGCAGACCTCTCCTTACGGCAGAGACGTCAAGACGGCGGGCTTCCCGATAAGAGTTTGCGAGCTTCTTTCCACGCTTGACGGTCCGGAATATCTCGAAAGAGTTGCCGTAAACAACGTCAAGAATGTAAAAAACGCCAAGAAAGCAATTCTCAAGGCGTTCAAAAATCAGGTTGAGGGCAAGGGCTTTTCGCTTGTTGAGGTTGTATCCTCCTGCCCGACCAACTGGGGTATGACACCCTCAGCCGCCCTTGAATGGGTTGAAAACAAAATGCTGCCCTATTATCCGCTCGGCGTATATAAGGACAGAAGTGCCCAAAGCAAGGAGGACTGAAAAATGACTACTCAGATACTTATTGCCGGCTTCGGCGGTCAGGGCGTGCTTTTTGCAGGCAAATTCATTGCATATAAGGGACTTTCCGAAAGCAGAGAGGTCAGTTGGCTTCCCTCTTACGGCCCCGAAATGAGAGGCGGTACGGCAAACTGCTCCGTCATTCTCAGCGACGAGCCCGTAGGCTCTCCGATAGTTGCGAAGCCCGATGTGCTTATGGCGATGAACCTGCCCTCTTTCGACAAGTACGAGGACAGCGTAGTGCCCGGCGGTGCGGTTTTTGTTGACAGCACGCTTATCGCACGCAAGGCTCAGCGTACCGACATCAAGGCGTTCTATATCCCCGCAACGAAAATGGCGGCGGATGCGGGCACTCCCACGCTTGCGAATATGATAATGGTGGGCAAGATGATGAGGGAATCGGGAGCTGTCAGCCTTGACGGACTTGAAGAAACAATGAAAAAATTTGTTCCCGCAAAGCACGCAAACCTTATCGAGGCGAATATGAACGCCATTATGGCGGGATATAATTACGCCGACTGAAAATAATATTGTAAATAACAGCAACAACCCGCCCTGCCGAGAGGTAAAAACTTCGGCAGGGCGGGATTGAGTTTAATCAACCAAATAAACGCAAAAAGATTTTTTCTTTCCGCCAACGACGGTGTTTTCAACTTCTTGCTCCCAAAAAGGTAAAAGATAGTCCTTAAAATCCTTTATTATGTTATCTTTTAGGGCGTGCTCACCTTTCAAAAAGAAAGAAAAATTGTTTATTATCAGTATGATGCCGGCGGCATTAAGCCAATTCAAATCTGTCATAATATCGTAATAGCTGTGATAATCGGGCTTCATATATGCAGGAAGCTCGGGAAATGAAAAAATGCTTGACATTGCCGACCAATAATCTTCCCAACAGTTAATTTCGGCTCCGTTAATTTCCGCAATAAAGAATTTACCGTTTGCTTCCGACTTGATTTTGTCAATTTCTTCTTTTGCGACAGTAACAATCAAATTATTCATTGTAATATTTCTCCTAATCTATGATTTCTTGAAATGTGTTATAATGGTCAGGTGTATAGTAAGTTCTCCCATCGCTTCCCCTAATGAAACGTTCAGCGTCTCTTAATGATTCCGGAAGCTTATTATTAACATCAAATTCTTGATATGTAATATATTTTCCGTTGTTGTCTGTTTGCGGTAATTGAGGCGGGTTGTTATTCCACCTTCCACCCGCTTTCGTTCCAACTGTTTGTCCGTCATAATTCCCTTTCCAACCGGTTTTGTTATATTTATCGTAAGAGTTTTTAACGTTTTGAGGAAGATCTGATGATTGGCGTTGCTGTATTTGTGATGGTTGTTTTGACTGAGAGGTTAAATCTATGCCCGAGTTAATACCGGCCGATCCTCTTCCTTTTTTGAAATCAACCAAACCGTATATTTTTTTGATGTGCATATTAAACACATTGTCTTTTGAAATCAAACTTTGCTTGGACTGAAAAGTATAATATTTTTGATAATTATTTGTTTGAGCATAATCAACCGTGATTATTTTTCCACTCATCTCTTCAAAGGGGTTGCCATAACAGATAACTGCTTTTGGCTTGATTTTACGCATCATCTCTTCGTAACCTTGCATAAACAGGTTTTTTTCTTTTCTTATACCGATTGTAGAAACAGCCACTATACTGCCTTTAGGAATGCCATCAAAGCAAAACCAAAATGTATTTGGTTCTCCCCAAGAAACAGTTGGAATTACCTTTAGACCCTTTTCTTGCAAATATGCACCGCACCAACGTGAGCGAAAAGTGTTGTAAAGCTTGATTGATAAAGGCATTTCGGTATACACACTGAAATCTGGTGTTAATACCGCTTTGTATTCTTTTAATTTTTCAATTCTTGGTTCGGGATTTTTCCACATAGCCTCAAATTTATAGTCGTCCATAAAGAAATGAACTATGCACTCTGTTTTATTGTCGCATAGCTTATCATAACCGATAAGTTCAATTTTTTCAAGGTTAATTTCATCAATCCGGAGTAAAGGAATTTCAAATATTCCGTCACTTTTAAACTGATTTCTTAGAAACATTGGGTTTGTTCTAAATTCAATAGATTTCATTAAAGCCTCCATGAATTACAAATTAAGCGAACATTTGTTCGTTTAATACTATGGTAGAGCATAAAATACTTTTTCTAAACAACCCGCCCTGCCGAGAGGTAAAAGCCTCGGCAGGGCGGGTTGTTGTATTGAGTATTAAAGATTTCTCCAATATACGGTAACTTCGGTTATAAATTCTCTCAGAGGTCTGCCGTCCACAGCAAAATCAAGCAGGTCATCGGCAGTTTTGAAATAAACTCCCTTGTCGTCCTTGTGAGCTTCACAGAAAAAGAATACTTTTTCTCCGTCGTCGTTGTCGGAAGAGTCGTTAAATGCACCGTACTCAATGCCGTTTCATTCAAATTGAATTTCTCTTCCGCATATCAAGGCGTACTTGAAATCGCTGATGCTTTCAAATTTCAAATCATCACTGGGTGATTATCTGCTTCATAATATCTATCCTTACAAAATGTTTAAATCGAAATCAGAGGGTTCTGCTTGTGACTTCAATCTGTGTAACCACGTCTTTAAGCAATTCTCCGGTGGCAAGTTGATAAGAGAGCAATTCGGTCGCATTGTCATATTCACGGTCGGTCTCATTGTGTCCTACACGGCAAATTCCGACTTTAGCCACAACCAACGCATCCGAACCCGCCTTAAACGGCGTGTTTT
>CAYNUD010000139.1:0-4100 GCA_964400315.1 uncultured Clostridium sp.
GGTAAGGGGTTCGATCCCCCTCATCTCCACCAGTAAAACCGACTTGAAAAAAGCAAGTCGGTTTTTTAATATTTTTTTCGGGAGAGCGTTATGGATAAGATTATAACTCTGATTACAACCGAATTACTGCCCGAATTGGCAGACAACGGTGTTTATGCCTTGCGTATGATTCTTGCCAGCATTTGCGGTGCATTTATCGGTCTTGAAAGAAGCCGCCGCCAAAAAGATGCGGGCATTCGTACTCACATAATGGTTGCTCTCGGCTCCGCATTGACGATAATAGTTTCAAAATACGGCTTTTTTGACGTTGTTATTTATGACGGAATACAGCTTGATGCTTCCCGTATTGCCGCAAGCGTAACCTCGGGTGTCAGCTTCCTCGGTGCCGGCGTAATATTTGTAAAAGACGTTTCCATTAAAGGTCTTACAACCGCCGCAGGTATATGGACAACCGCCGCCGTGGGTCTTGCGATGGGCTCGGGAATGTATACTGTTGCCATATGTGCAACCGCTCTTATACTGTTTTTCCAGATTATTATGCACAGATATTTTTCAAAGCTTGAGAATACGCTCAACGAATTTACCGTAACGATGAACAACTCCCCGAATGTTGTAAGCAATTTTAAGTCTAAGCTCGAAAAAAACAATATCACCGTTGAAAGATGTAAGATGATCCGTAATCCCGACAGAACGATAACGCTTAATATCACAATCAAAAAGGCAAGAACAACTTCTATGGACGAAATAATGCTTATTGCCGATAATGATGAAGATATAATATCGGTTGACCTTTGATTTTTGCCCTCCGTTTTTCGGAGGGATTTTTAATATATCAAAATCCGATGAAATTTTAATCGTTTTTTAAAAAAATATTTAAAAAGGTATTGGAAAAATCTTAAATATGCTCTATAATAATTGCGGTATATGTTAAATGAAACTTCAAGGAGAAGCGTATGAGCAATTATTCCGTTTCAATTGAAAAGCTTGTCAACGACCAATCGCTGACGGTGGTATATACACCCGAGAATACGGCTGACATTTATGTTACCTCTCAGGATGTTAACCGTCCCGGTCTTATACTGGCGGGCTTTGAAGATTACTTTGACCCAAAACGTATACAATTCCTCGGTCTTACCGAAATTGAATACATCCGCAGTCTCGGAGACGGCGAGGCAAGAGAAACTCTTGACAGATTTCTTTCAAAACAGCCTGCAGCAGTCATTATCACGCGCGGACTTGACGGCGGAGAAACCTTTTTAGAGCTTGCCGAAAAATACAAAGTCCCTGTTCTTGCAACAAGTGAATCAACTTCCGGATGTATGTCATCAACAATATCATATCTCGGTGTTGAGCTTGCGCAACGTATAACAAGACACGGTGTTTTGGTTGAAGTTTACGGCGAGGGTGTACTTATTCTCGGTGACAGCGGTGTAGGAAAAAGCGAAACCGCATTAGAGCTGATAAAACGCGGACACCGTCTCATTGCCGACGATGCAGTTGAAATACGTAAAGTATCTAATAAAACTCTTGTGGGCTCCGCTCCCGATAACATTCGCCATTTCATTGAGCTTCGCGGTGTCGGAATTCTCAATGCCAGGCGTCTTTTCGGTATGGGTGCCGTGAAAATGACCGAGAAAATTGATATGGTTGTTCAGCTTGAGCTGTGGGACGGTGAAAAGGTATATGACCGTCTCGGGCTTGACAATGAATATACGGATATTCTCGGAATAGAAGTTCCCGTAACCATTGTTCCCGTAAAACCTGGCAGGAACCTTTCAATAATCATTGAAGCGGCGGCGATGAATAACAGGCAAAAGAAAATGGGGTACAATGCGGCCCGTGAGCTTTTACACAGTCTCGGCATGACCGACGATATAATCCCCGCTAAAAAAGAGCTTGAATTTTGGCATAATTTTTAATTATTTATAAGGATATAATTACTTTGGAGGTAGTAAAATATGTATAGAATCGGTGTTGATCTCGGCGGAACAAATATTGCAGTCGGTGTTATTGACGAAAATCTGAAAATCGTCGGCAGGGGAAAGGTAAAGACAAAATGTCCCAGACCTGCGGAAGAAATTTTTGACGATATTGACGTTGCGATAAACCTTGCCGTAAAAGATGCGGGCATTTCTATGGACGAAGTATCAACCGTTGGTGTCGGAACTCCCGGCTCGGTAAACAAATCCAACGGATACATTGAATTTGCAAACAATCTCGAATTCAACAACGTTCCCGCAAAGGAAATGCTCGAAGCAAGAATAGGCAAAACGGTTTATCTTGATAACGCTGCAAACTGTGCCGCCCTGGGCGAGGCAGTTGGAGGTGTCGGTAAGGGCGTAAGTAATTTTGTTGCGGTAACTCTCGGTACAGGTGTCGGCAGCGGAATAATTATCGGAGGAAAAATAGTAAACGGTGTAAACTATGCTGCCGGAGAAATGGGTCATATGGTCATCGTTGTTGACGGTGAACAGTGCAATTGCGGAAGAAGAGGTTGTTGGGAGCAATATGCATCCGCTACCGCTCTTATCGCTCAAACAAAAGATGCTATGCGCCATGACCATGACAGCGTTATGTGGCAGCTTGTCAACGATAACATTGATAACGTAAACGGCAGAACCGCTTTCGATGCCATGAGACTTGATGATAAGACAGCAAAAGCCGTTGTCGATAAATACATATACTATGTTGCGGCGGGCGTTATCAATATAATCAACGCTCTTCAGCCCGATATTATTTGCATCGGCGGAGGCATAAGTCATGAGGGAGAAACACTCCTCAAGCCCCTCAGAAAGCATATAAGTAGAGAAAGATACAGCATCTACGCCGCAAAGCAAACACAGATAGTCTCCGCAGAGCTTGGAAATGATGCGGGAATTTACGGCGCGGCTTTACTTGAAGAATAATTATTACGGAGGCGGACCATGTTCTCTTACAATGAACTGATTTCGTTTTGTGAAAAGTTAGAGTGCGAATATATGTTAAATGTACGACTCGACAACTATACGAGCTTCAAAATCGGTGGCGAAGCGGATATAATGCTTTTCCCCAATTCACTCGATACACTTTCACAAATTGTTCGTTGCGTAAATGAACAAGGTCTGCCGCTTTTTGTTATCGGTAAGGGCAGTAATTTGCTTGTTAACGACAACGGTTTTAGGGGAGCAATAATAAACACCGTACATCTTGACGAAATAGAACTTACAGATGAAAAAACTATTTGCTGTCAGTCCGGCATATCTCTTGCAAGACTGTGCCGTTTTGCGCTTGATAACTCATTGAGCGGTCTTGAATTCGCTTACGGCATTCCCGGTTCGGCGGGCGGTGCGGCATATATGAATGCGGGTGCTTACGGCGGAGAGATGAAAGATGTTTTAATTGAATGTACTCATATAACTCCCGACGGTTCAATTGGCACTTTTACCGCCGATGAATTAAATCTTGATTACCGCCGCAGTGCGTACACGAATTCAAACCTTATTATCGCTTCTCTTACGCTGAAATTGCAAAAGGGCGAAAAGACTGCCATCAAAGCTAAAATGAATGATTTTATTGCACGCAGGAAAGATAAGCAGCCACTTGAATACCCAAGTGCAGGTAGCACTTTCAAACGCCCGACAGGTTATTTTGCCGGTGCGCTTATTGAGCAATGCGGTCTTAAAGGATACCGAATAGGCGGTGCCGAAGTCAGTCAAAAGCACGCAGGATTTATTATCAATGCCGATCGAGCAACCTGTAAGGATGTTCTGGGTTTGATAAGTTATTGCACGGAAACGGTCTACAACCAAACGGGCGTAACACTGGAGCCGGAAGTTAAAATCATTTGAGGAGGATCAACGTGTCTTTTTCATCCGATATTAAAAGTTCACTTGCCAAAACGGAAAATTTGCCTCCGTGTTGCTATCACGCACAAGTCTATGGGCTTGTGCTTTTTGCGCATTTCTCAAAATACAATCTTTCCATCACTACTGAAAACCACGAGGTGTTTTCTCTCTACACTTCTTACATTAAAGAATATTGCGGAGTTGAGCCGATAACAAGTGCGGGCGGTGCCAAAAAGCTGACCGCTTATGTCCGCACAGATGAAGAAAAATCGCAAA
>CAYNUD010000140.1:0-4090 GCA_964400315.1 uncultured Clostridium sp.
TTATAAACAAAAAATCAAAAACGTCATGATAATCGGCGGTGGCAGAATAGCTTATTACCTTTCAAAACTGCTTTCCGACACCGGCAGAAATATTAAACTTATTGAGCTCAACGAAAGTCGCTGTGGAACCCTGTCCGAAAGGCTCGACGACATTACCGTTGTGCACGGCGACGGAACGGATCAAGATGTTCTTGAAGAGCAGTGTATAACAAATCAGGATGCTCTTATCGCTCTTACCGGTATTGACGAAGAAAACATTATCGTGTCGATGTATGCCGAATCAAAGGGCGTAAACAAAGTAATAACAAAGGTCAACCGTCATTCTTACTCCATTCTCAACGATATCGGGCTTGAAACGGTGGTTTCTCCGCAGATAGTTGCGGGAAATCTTGTAACAAGATATGTTCGCGCTCTTCACAATTCAGCGGGCAATTCTCAGATTCAAACGCTTTACAAACTCGTCGGCGGCAAGGTTGAAGCGGCCGAATTCATCGTTCCCGACGATGCGGGATATACAAATATACCGTTTAAAAAGCTGGAACTCCTCCCAAATTTGCTTATCGGCTGTATAATCCGCGGCGGCAAGCTGATTTTTCCCGGCGGCGACGACGTTATGAAGGCCAACGACAGCGTTATAGTCGTCACTGCGGGCAGAATAATCGAAGACCTGCACGATATTTTTATGTGAGGTAAGCGATTATGAACTACAGAGCTGTTTTTTACAACCTCGGAAAAATTCTTTCCGTTGAGGCTGTTTTGCTTATTCTTCCCGCCGTCGGCTCACTTATTTATAAAGAAGACAACACTTTCCTTGCCTTTGCACTCACCGTTGCGGCTCTTGCGGTATGCAGTCTCGCTTCTCTTGCGATAAAGCCCGAAAGCAACACTATTCACGCCCGTGACGGTTACGTTATTGTCGCTCTTTCATGGATTTTGATGTCCCTGTTCGGAGCGATGCCGTTTGTTTTAAGCGGTTATATTCCAAATATATTTGATGCATTTTTTGAAACGGTTTCGGGTTTCACAACAACGGGAGCCACTTGCCTTACCGACGTTGAGACATTGCCGAAAAGCCTGCTTTTCTGGAGAAGCTTCACCAATTGGATAGGCGGTATGGGTATACTTGTATTTATCATTGCGATAATGCCCAAAACCGAAAGCTCGTCAATGCACATAATGCGTGCCGAGGTTCCCGGTCCCACCGTCGGCAAACTTGTTTCAAAAATCAGCGTTTCCGCAAGAATACTTTACGGCATATACATCGTCATGACACTCATTCAAATAGTTTTACTTGCTCTCGGCGGCATGCCTATTTTCGACAGCATTGTAAATTCCTTTGCGACCGCAGGAACGGGCGGTTTTTCCGTGCTCAATAACAGCATTGAGTGCTATTCGAGTCTTTATGCCGAAACCGTAATAGCTATATTTATGTTACTTTTCGGTGTGAATTTCAACCTCTATTACCTAATACTCGTAAAGCAGGCTCGACATGCGCTGAAAAGTGAGGAGCTCAAATGGTATCTCGGAACTGTCGGCGCGGCGGTGGTGCTCATTACAATCGACCTCTTTTTGAACAAACATTCCATCGGTGAGTCTTTCAGATATTCATTTTTTCAAGTATCGTCAATGATTTCGACAACCGGATTCTCTTCAACAAATTATGATACATGGCCTGTATTTTCAAAAGCGATAATCATTCTGCTCATGTTCAGCGGCGGTTGCGCCGGCTCAACAAGCGGCGGAATGAAAATTTCCCGAATAATCGTACTTATTAAGGGCAGCATCCGTGAAATAAAAAAATCCGTCAATCCGAGGATAATACAATCCGTCAAGGTTGACCATCATGGGGTTGATGAGTCCGTGGTAAAAAGCATCTTCGCCTATTTCGTAATGCTCATGCTCCTCATTGCCTCATCGACGCTTTTGCTTTGTGTTGACGGCAGAGACTTTATGACAACTTTGAAAGCGGTTTTTGCCTGTGTGAGCAATTTGGGCAGAGTCGGTCATTCGGATAATTTCGCCGATTTTTCCGGTCTCGGAAAGCTGTTGCTGTCATTCGATATGCTTGCAGGCAGACTCGAACTCATACCCATGTTCATGCTATTCTCCCCTCTCGCATGGTCGAGAAAGCACTCATAATCCGATTTTTCATAAAAAATCAGCATCCGTGTTCATATCGGCACGGATGCTTTTTCATTGTTGATAGTCTTCTTGAACGTTTAGTGAAACAACTTTAAAAGAAAAAACCGCAGTCTGTCAACGAAAACAGACTGCGGTCGATAAATGGTGATCCATCGGAGATTCGAACTCCGGACACCTTGATTAAAAGTCAAGTGCTCTGCCGACTGAGCTAATGGATCATTCTGCGGCGTTTTTTGAACGCTCAAATATAATATATTATTTATTCGAGAATGTCAAGTGTTTTGATTAAAAAAGTTTAAATAACATGGAAAAGATTACTTAAAAACCTAATAAAGCAGAATTTTCACAGAATAAACATCGGTTAAATTCATAAAACGGTTAATAATTACCGCAAGTAAACCGACTGCAAACGGCCAAACATTTCAAACGGCCGTTCTGGAACAAAGAGCGGATAAGATTTTAAATTTGCACGAACCGATATCCGCACTTGTTCCGATAAAAGTGTCAAACCTAATAATTGTCCCGCTGTTCTGTTTCAAACAACCAATACGGTTATTATATAGCACATTATTAATCCGCAAATTCCCTGTTTATTGCTTCGACAACGGTATCGACATCGGATTTTACGACAAGCAAAGCAATTTCAATCTCGGAGGTGGTTATCATTCTGACATCTGCACCGACACTTGCCGCCGCCTTAAATACGCGAGCCGAAACACCGGGGGTCCCTCGCATTTCTTCGCCGCTTACCGTAAGCTTGCAATTTCCGCTGCTGACACTGATTTTTGTTTTGGGGTTTCTTCCGCGAAGCTCCGATGCAATTGAAAGCACGGATATAAAATCCTTATCGCTGACGGTAAATGAAAATCCCGATGCACTTCCGCTTATCGGAAGCTGAGAAATCATATCTACATCAATTCCCGATTTTGCGATAAGCTCAAAAACTTCCGCCATATGAGCAATATCGGCGGGTGCATCGCAGAGCGAAAACAATGTTACGTCCTCGGTTACAAAAATATTTTCAACAAGCTTCATTTCAATACCTCCTGCTCAATTAAATCAGCCTATAAGCTCTTTCATTCCGTAAAGCCCCGACGGCTTGCCGCAAAGGAATCGAGCCGCATTTATTGCACCCACAGCAAAAAGTTCCTTACTCCTTGCACTGTGAGATATCTTGATTATCTCATCATGACCCGCAAAGATAATCTCATGCTCTCCCGTTATTGTGCCGCCTCTTACAGAATGTATGCCGATTTCGGATTTCGGTCGCTTTTCATTCTTTGAATGGCGGTCGTATTCATATTTTATATCGGCGTTGAGAGCCTCTTTCACGGCATCTGCAAGCATGAGCGCGGTGCCGCTCGGAGCATCAATTTTCTGATTATGGTGCATTTCGATTATTTCAACATCAAAATCATCTCCGAGCACGCTTGCCGCCTTTTGAGCAAGTTGTGCAACGAGACTCACTCCGAGAGACATATTTGCCGAGAAAAATACGGGTATTCTTCCGGAAGCGGAACGGAGCAAGGAAAACTGAGCCTCATTGAGTCCAGTTGTGGCAACGACAACCGGCTTTCCTGTGCGTACCGCAAATTCAATCAAACCGGCAAACGAAGACGGATTCGAAAAGTCAACAATAACATCCGTTTCTGCAACGACCTCATCACTTACCTCATTCGGAGAAGAAAACACAGGATAATCCGCACCGCAATCCGTAAACAAATCTATTCCGCCGACGATTCGCATATCGTCGCTGTTTTTCACTTGTGCGGTTATGACCCTACCCATTTTTCCTGCACAACCGCATAAAAGTATTCCTGTCATTTTGTTTACCTCTTAATTAAACAAGACCGTGCTTTACAAGTACACTCTTAAGCTTTTCTCTTGCTTCGTCAGTCATACCGACAAGCGGAAGTCTACATCCGCCTACATTCATACCCATAAGATT
>CAYNUD010000141.1:0-4086 GCA_964400315.1 uncultured Clostridium sp.
ATGGACGCACCGCTGGTGCACCAGTTGTCACGCCAGTGGCACAGCTGGGCAGCTATGTGCGGAACGGATAAACGCTGAAAGCATCTAAGCGTGAAGCCGCCTCCAAGATAAGATATCCCATGGCGTAAGCCAGTAAGACCCCTCATGGACTATGAGGTTGATAGGTTGCATGTGTAAGCGTGGTGACACGTTCAGCTTGGCAATACTAATAGGTCGAGGGCTTGACCAATGTTTTCTTTAGTTCCTTTTTCCTTTACTTTTCCACCTTTGTTCAGTTTTTTGGGTGCAAGATGAAATGCAATTCAAACCGTCTCATTTGAGGCGGTTTTATTTTTTCTTGACAATGCGCTCTCTGTGTGTTATTATTTAGAAAATTTTATTGGAGTTTTGGTTTGAGAATTTTTGCTGTAAAGATGGATATGCAGTCGCTTGCACAGTGAGATTATAACTTGCCGTGCGGGTCTATGTTCCTATATTCATTTTTGCAAAGGTAGTTTTGTATATAATGTTTATACCGGTGTAGGCTCGCGAGGTGCTTGCATCGGTTATTTTTTTCTGTTAGCCGCAACCGACAAATCGAGTTCGGATACGTCGGTTGCGGCTAAGTGGGAGTATTCCTGCAATTGTTTCTTCTGTTGCACAGAAAAATGCTGACGAAAGGAAAATTAAGATGAATTACATTGAGAAAATCAAGGAAAACGGATTTTATAAGAGCACTCCCGTTCTTGAAACGGAAAGACTGATTTTGCGTCCTCTTACAGCCGACGATGCCGTGGTTGTGTTTTCGTGGGCAAGCGACGAAAGAGTCAACCGATTTATGCGATACAGTCTTTATCAGAGCATTGACGAGGCTTTTGAGTGGCTGAATATAATTGTTCCCGAAGACGGTGCGTTCAATTGGGGCTTTGAACTTAAAGAAAACAATATCTTAATCGGTACGGGCGAGATTGGTCCCGATGCAAGAGAAAGCGATGCTTGGGGCTTCGGTTATAACATAGCTTTTGATTATTGGGGAAACGGTTACACAACTGAGGCAACAAAGAAAATGATTGAGTTTGCGCATAATGAATGCGGTGTAAACAAAATTGTCGCCGAACACGCAGTTGATAATATCGCTTCGGGTAGAGTTATCGAAAAGTGCGGCTTGAAACATTATGCCGACAGCGAATATACAACTTTTGACGGCAAGGAAACCTTCAAGTCAAAAAGGTACAAATTGGAGTTTGATTGTATCGTCAAAACCAACATACATAGAAAAACGGAGGAAAGCAAATGAAGCCTGTCAGCTTTTACGTTGTCAGTGATACCCATTATTTTGCACCGACACTTGCCGCCTATGGGGACAGCTATGAAGAATACATGAAAAGGGAGCTGTATTTTCTCAAGGAAAGCAGTTCTATAGTTCACGGTGTTTTTGAAACAATCGCCGCCGACGAAGAAACGGATATTGTAATAATCCCCGGCGACCTCACCAAAAACGGCGAAAAGGAGAGCCACAGGGGATTTATAAAAGAACTTGAAATATTAAAAGCGGCCGGAAAAAGAATTTTTCTCATCACGGCGGGACACGATTACAATGAAAGTCCGTGCGAATACCGAGACGATGGTCGCGTTACCGTTGAGGGCACTGATTTTAATGAGCTGTATGAATTATATAAGGATTTCGGCATCGGTCAAGCTCTTGCCGTTGATGAGCGGACGCATTCCTATGTAGCCGAAATATCCGAGGGCGTGAGGATGATTGCCTTCAACTGCGACAGCCCCGCAAATGTCAAGGGTATGATTGACGAACGCCTTATGAATTGGGCAAAAATTCAGCTTGACGAAGCGAAAAAGGCGAAAGCTTTTGTGTTTGCAATTTGTCATTATCCGATTATTCCGAGTGTTCCCGCATTTGAGCTTGTCGGTGATGCAAAGGTGAAAAATTGGAGAAATGTTGCGGCTTTTTTTGCCGACAACGGCGTGAAAGTCGTGTTCACAGGGCATATGCATATTCAATCCGTCAATGAGTTTTGTTCGGAAAACGGAAATAAAATTTTAGATGTTTGTACCGGTGTCCTTGTCGGAAGTCCCGCAAAATACCGAAAAATTGACATTGACGAATCCGAAACAATGAAGATTGAAAGTATATCCGTCACAGCTGAGACGGATTTTAATATGCGTGGTGCGGCAGGGATTATCGGCAAAATCGACCGTGCGCTTTCGGGATCAAGAATAAAGGAGATCGGCAAAAAGATTTTTCACAGCATACGTTTGGGTACGATAGCGAAAATGCTGTTTGTCAAAATTGACCCGATACTGAAAAATCAAAAATTGGATGATACCGTTGCCATGGTCGGGCTTGCGATTTTTGCGGGCGACAGCCCATATACCTGCGGTACGCCATTGTATGATGCACTTGAAAGAGTGCTCAAACGGCTTGGATTTATCCTGAAAAAAGTGGAGACGAAGATGAAAAATAAAGGTGAGTCGCTTGATCTTAAGCGCATGGTTCTTGATACCGTTAGCGTCGAAAAAGCATTCTGTGACAACGATACGGTAATTCAATTTAAGAAATAAATTTCACTCTCGTAAAAGATATTAGGAGCTTTTACGAGAGTTTTTTCATATATGGAATAAAAAATCTTTAAAAATATAAATAATCAAAAAATAATCATATATTTAATAAATATTTTACTGTTATTTTGTTACAGGATATGTTATAATACAATGAAATAATAAAATCGGGTAGTATAGGCAGGTGAGAGAATGTCGGTAATGATTTCGGCTGTGACGGCAAACAGTATCGCAGAGAAAAAGAAAATAAGTGCGGGCGATGAGCTGGTGAGCATAAACGGGAAAGAGATAAACGATGTTCTCGATTACCGTTTTTATCTGAATGACACGAAGTTGCGAATTCTTCTGCATACGGCGAGCGGTTCAAAGCTGGTTCTTATTCGTAAGGGTGAATTTGACGATATCGGACTTGAGTTCGAAACCTATCTCATGGACAAACAGCATTCATGCAAAAACAAATGTATTTTCTGTTTTATTGACCAGCTTCCCGACGGCTTGCGTGACAGTCTTTATTTCAAAGACGACGATTCACGACTTTCGTTTTTGTTCGGAAATTACATTACTTTAACAAACCTCAGCGATGCGGAGGTACAAAGAATAATTGATATGCACATCAGCCCCGTGAACGTTTCTGTTCATACGATGAACCCCGAGTTGAGAGTGAAAATGATGAAAAATCCACATGCGGGAGAATCATTGAAATACCTTGAACGCTTTGCGAGTGCGGGCGTTGCGATGAACACTCAGCTTGTGCTTTGTCCCGGAATAAACGACGGTACAGAGCTTGAGCGTAGCCTCAAGGAGCTTTTCGGGCTTTATCCATCGGTCAAAAGTATAGCGGCCGTACCCGTCGGACTTTCGGCTCACCGTGAGGGCTTGCCGAATATAGAGCCTTACACGTCCGAAACGGCGGGAGCGGTGATAGACATAATTGACCGTTGTAATGCCGAATTTAAGAAAAAGCACGGCGAAACGATAGCGTATGCGGCGGACGAATTTTACATTAAAGCGGAAAGAAAAATCCCGCCGACCGAGTATTACAACGGTTTTCCGCAGCTCGAAAACGGTGTGGGTATGTGGGCGCTTTTGCGTGAAGAATTTATGCAGGCGCTTGAAGAATGCAATATAAAGGAAACAAACAGAAAAGTGTCGATTGTCACAGGTGTGGCGGCATATCCGCTTATAAAGGAGCTTGCCGATACGGCTCAAGAGCGGATAAGCGGACTTTCGATAAAGGTTATAAAAGCGGAAAACCGACTTTTCGGTAGCATGATAACCGTGTCGGGACTGCTCTGCGGCGAGGATATCGCATATGCGGCCGAAAATGCGGGCGTGCTTGGGGAGGAGCTCATTATTCCGCCGAATTGCCTTAGGAGCGAGGGTGATATGTTCCTTGACGACATGACACCCGAGCAGCTTTCAAAACGGCTCGGAGTAAGGATAACTCAAAACGGCAGCAGCGGCGAGGAGCTTCTGCTTGCGATGACAGGAGGTAATTAAATGGCAGGAAATGTTGTTGCGATTGTCGGC
>CAYNUD010000142.1:0-3960 GCA_964400315.1 uncultured Clostridium sp.
CCGATACAGCGGTCGGCATTGGTGGGCTGAACCTTTTGCGCCGTAAATTTCTTGACTAACGGTCTGGTTACCGCAAGCGCAACGGCGGAAACGATAACAAAGATGACCCATTGAAGCAGAATCGGTGCATTGCATAACCGAGCAATGAGAGCGGCGGCGGCGCCGAGGGCGAACCATATCGTCACAAGCTGAACCGTTGCCGCTTCGACAATGAGAAGAACGACAATCAAGGCTATCCAGAAAATGAGCATAAACAGTTCCATATCCGTATCCTCCTCCCTTACTCACTGTAATTATATCATAAGGGAAAGAGTAATACAATAAAATGCGAAAAAAATTCAGACTATTTTCAAAATATTTTCCCAACTCAGTCGTTCGGCGCTGACAAGGTTTTTTGTTTGACTGAGTGCTTCTATGCATTTCTGCCGAAACTCATCTCTTTCGGCGTGTTTTAATATTTGCGGCAGAGCGGTTATACTTTGCTCAACTTCGTCCATGGCATCGTGCATGACGAGTGCGTGAAGCACTTTTGAAGCGCTTTCCCAAGCGGAAATGACATTTTCAAGCTCACGGGATACATCATCGTCGTCACCGTATTGGGAAACTTCAAGGAGCTTTTCAAGAGAGGCGGTTAGCACGTCCGTTTCCCTTTTGAAAACTCCGTTTGACCATATCGCCGCAGTAACGGCAAGAGCGAGAAGCACGCAGGCAATTACGAGTTTTTTCACTTTTCGGCATCCTTTCTGACAATATAGGTTTTTCCGTTTGGCGTTACCGTCATGATGAGCACATCGGAGATATCCATTCCTGCCGAAGTTAGGGCGTTTTTGACTTTTCTCCGTTCAATGCCGGACTGTTCGAGAGCATCGTCGATTATTGCGCCGTCGCATATTACCGCAAAGGGCATACCGTTATTTTTAGGCTTTGAACCGACATCCTTTGCGGTAGCGTTTCCGTATTCGGGCTTTAGGAGCACGCTTATTTGACCGTTGGTTTCAAAAATGGCGTAGGAGACCCGAGAAACCTCAAAAACATCCTTTTGCCGTAATGCGCTGACAAGGTCGTTCACGCTCATTCTCATTTTTTTAAGAGCTTTAAGATCAATTTTTCCGTCACGGATTACAATGATGGGATGCCCTTGCAGGAAAACTCGGAAACGGTAGCTTTTAAGACTTATAGCTGATGTTATGACTTCGTATGCAACGAGCACGAATAGAGCCGTTACGGAGCTGAGAATGGGTATGGTGTTGTCTTGCATGGGGATTGAAGCGATTTCCGAAATAAGCATGGTAATTACAAATTCGGCGGGTTGTAATTCGCCTATTTGCCTTTTACCCATTACCCGTATCAAAAAGATGACAACGGCGTACAGCACTGTTGCTCTGACTATGGTTACTGCCAAAAAGACTGCCCCTTTCAATAAATATATTGTTATACGATTTATTTTTTGCGAGCAAAAGCGGTATATTACATTTATTTTCTTGACGGAAAGGTTTTTTCGGTATATAATTAACGGAGCAAGAGGTGAGAAAGATGAAATATTATCTCGGCATGGATATCGGAGGAACCAAATGTGCGGTCGTTTTGGCCGAAAAAGGTTCTGCCGGAGTAAAGGATAAAATCCGTTTCGATACAAAAAGCGAAAGAGGATGGCGCACTGTTGTCGGTGAGCTTATCGCTTGCGCCAAAGAGCTTTTCGAACGGAATCAAATATCCGCCGAGGATGTTCTTTCCTGCGGTGTAAGCTGCGGAGGACCGCTGAACAGCGAGACGGGCGTTATAATGTGTCCGCCGAATCTTCCCGATTGGGATAATGTACCTCTTTCTCGGATCGTAACAGATGAATTGGGCGTCGCTTGCCGTGTACGCAACGATGCCGATGCCTGTGCGCTTGCCGAGTGGCAATTCGGTGCCGGCAAGGGATGCAAAAATATGATTTTTCTTACCTTCGGTACGGGTATGGGTGCAGGCTTGATTCTTAACGGTAAGCTTTACGACGGCACCACGGGAACCGCGGGAGAGGTCGGCCATATGCGTATTGATTCCGACGGTCCCGTAGGATACGGAAAAGCAGGTTCTTTCGAGGGCTTTTGCTCAGGTGCGGGAATTGCGGCAATGACAAGGAAAATGCTTCCTCTTTACAGCGGCGAAACCGTGCTTACGTCAAGTGACGTTTCCGCAAAGGCTGTGGCTCAGGCGGCAACGGGCGGAGATGCTTTTGCAAGAGCGATATACCGCCGTTGCGGAGAAAAATTGGGTCTCGGACTTTCGATTCTGATTGATATACTCAATCCCGAAAGAATAGTCATAGGCAGTATTTTCGCGCGTTCAAGCCACCTGCTCATCGAGAGCATGGAGGAGGTCATCAAAAAAGAAGCGTTGCCTGCTGCGGCGGCTTGCTGTAAGATAGTGCCTGCCATGCTCGGCGACGAAATAGGCGACTATGCGGCGCTCGGAGTAGCCAAGGAATTGGCGGAGGGTTGATATGACGGATAGAATTTTTGCGGAGCTTTTTGAAAGATATCCCTGTCTTGAAGCGTGCAAGGACGGTATAAGCAACGCCTTTGAAATTATTTCCGATTGCTACGACCGAGGCGGCAAGCTATTGTGTTGCGGAAACGGCGGCAGTGCGGCGGACTGCGACCACCTTGTCGGTGAGCTGATGAAAGGCTTTCTTAAAAAAAGACCGTTTTCGGCACGGGAAAAAGAACTGTTTGAAGATGAGATGCTTTCCGAGCATTTGCAAAAGGGCTTGCCCGCAATATCGCTTTGCGCACATTCGGCGCTTATGACGGCGTTTGAAAATGATGCAGTTCCTCAGCTTGTTTTCGCACAGCAGGTATGCGCATATGCAAAAGAAAACGACATTCTTGTTGCTTTCACCACCTCGGGAAATTCCGCAAATGTTGTTTATGCCCTTAAAGCGGCTCGGGCGTGCGGGATAAAAAGCGTGACTGTCACAGGTAAACGGGAGAGCGAAGCATCACGGCTTTCCGACGTGTGCATACGCTTGCCCGAGAACGAAACGTTTAAGGTGCAGGAGCTTACATTACCGGTTTATCATTGCCTTGCGGCGATGATCGAAGATAAATATTTTGAAATATAAGGAGAAAAGACTATGTCCATCCCCAGAAGTGAACATCCCAATCCGCAATTTCAGAGAAAAAACTGGCTCAATCTTAACGGCGAATGGGAATTTGAATTTGATTACGGCAACAGCGGTGCAGAGTCGGGCATTCTCGATAAGAGCGAATGGAGCAGTAAAATAACCGTTCCGTTCTGCCCCGAAAGCAAGCTCTCCAGCATTGAGCACAAGGACTTTATGGATGCTGTTTGGTACAGAAGAAGCATCACCGTAACAAAAGAACAGCTCAGCGGCAGAGTGCTTATTCATTTCGGCGCTGTCGACCATGATACATATTTTTACGTAAACGGAAAGAAAGCGGGCTTCCACAGCGGCGGTTACACCTCTTTTGCGTTTGATATAACGGAATACCTTAACGAAGGCGAAAATATAATCGCTGTCAATGCACAGGATATTACCAGAGACCCCATGGTTGCAAGAGGTAAGCAGAGCGAGCGTTTTTATTCGCACGGTTGCGATTACACGAGAACGACGGGTATTTGGCAGACCGTTTGGCTCGAGTACGTTCCCAACGCATACATTAAGAGCTTTAAGCTCTATCCCGACCCCGACAATGCCACTCTCGGCGTTTCAGCCGTTCTTGTCGGAAGCGGTACCCTCAAGGTCGAGGCTTTCTATGAGGGCAAGCCCGTCGGCAGTTTCGAGAAAAAGGCGGCAGGCTTCGTCAGCGGCGAAATTAAGTTGAGCGAAACTCATCTTTGGGAAGTCGGTTGCGGCAGACTTTATGACCTAAAGCTTTCCTTCTGCGAGGATGAGGTTGACAGTTATTTCGGTCTCAGAAGTATTCGTATAGACGGCTACAAGGTGCTTATTAA
>CAYNUD010000143.1:0-3953 GCA_964400315.1 uncultured Clostridium sp.
GAAGCAGGCGCCGACTTCTCTGAGGACCTCAACATAGTTAAGGTTGAGAAGCCAATCGGCGTTGTTAACCATCTGGGCCTTGCCCTCGCCGAATTCTATAAAACGTTCCATCTGCCGCTTGAAGCATTCGGCATTGTGCTGAATATCCTCTATAGTAAGCATCTTTCGCATATCGGTGCGTCCGCTCGGGTCGCCTATCATCGTTGTTCCGCCGCCGATAAGAGCAATGGGAGTATTGCCGGCCATTTGGAGACGTTTCATGAGGGTAAGAGCCATAAAATGACCTGCGGTAAGGCTGTCTGCGGTGCAGTCAAAGCCGATGTAAAACTTAGCCTTTCCGCTGTTGATAAGTTCTCTGATTTCGCTTTCGTTTGTTACCTGTGCAATAAGTCCTCTTGCAACAAGTTCTTCGTAAATCTGCATTTTCTTTTCTTCCTTTCAGGTATATCGTTCCTGCTTGGCTTATATACAAAAATCCCTCTGCCAAACAAGTTGACAGAGGGCGAATTAACGCGGTACCACCTCTATTTGAAGCCGCCTCACGGCAAGCCTCCTCAGCGGGTGAAATCACCCTCACGCTTTAACGGGCGCACCCGACTTTGCTTACTGCGTTTTTCGGCAAAGCAGCTCGGGGATGTATTTCACTCGTCGTGTGCTACCTCCTCTCACCGACCGGAGGCTCTCTGAAGCACGCTGAACGGTTACTTCTTCCCGTCATTGCCGTTATTCAATTATTTATTATACATTATAATATTCCGTTTTGTCAAGTCTTATAATCATCTGAAGCTTTTAAGCACTTCGTAAGCTTTTGCAACCTCGGTGGGAAAATCAAAAGTGTTCGCCTCGAGGGAGCACTGTTCTACGCCTATCGCTTTAAGCGGCTCAATAAAAGCCTCCTGCTTAAATTCGTCATCGGCAGTCGGATAAATTCTCTTGACATTCAATGCGGGGTCGGGAGCCGGATTCGAGGTATGTGCATGAACCACCCAACCTTTATAATCTCTAAGCAACTCAAAATCCTCATTTTGCATATACATATGCGCAACATCCGCAAGCACCTTTACATAAGGTGAGTTAACAGCCTTCGCTATTTCTATTCCGTCGGCCACGGTGTTAATCGCATTGCATTCCTGCGGTCTGAGGGGCTCGATTGCAATTGTTATATTGTATTTTTCCGCAAGAGGCGCAACATCATTTTTAAGAAAATCGACTATCTGTGCTCTGCCCTCGGCAAGACTCATTCCGTCGGGAATTTTTCTTGCTCCGGAAGAACCGAAAACAAGATATTTTATTCCGAGATACGACGCATTTGCAAAAAGCTTTCCGAGATATTCGGTTACCTTCGCATCGTCCTTTTCTTCGCCGATAACGCGCATACCGATAAAGCAGTTTGCGGAAAGCATCGGGAGTCCCGTTGCTATCATTTCGTCAAGATAAGCCTTGTCCTTTTCGGCAATCTGCTGACAATTGCCCTCGGCATAATCATATCCTATGGACTTGATTATTTTCATATTCTCGATGTTTGTTCCTACGCATACTCCGAATTTCATACTTATTCCTCCTGTTTATTTTTCGGCATTTTGGAGCATTTCTTTTGCCGTTTCGAGCTGCAACGCCGTAACGTTGCCGCCCGCCGTTATTCTCGCTATCTCCGCAGCTCTTTCGTCAAAGCCGAGAGGATAAACCTTTGTGAACGTGCCGCCGTCCGAGACGGTCTTTTCTATTTTCATATGCCTGTCCGCTTGAGCCGCTATGCGTGCAAGATGGGTAACACATATGACTTGTCGACCTTTTGAGACTTGATAGAGCTTCAAAGCTATTTTTTCGGCCGCCGAGCCGCTGACTCCCGTATCTATTTCATCAAATATCAACGTTTCGGTTTTATCTTTATCGGAAAGCACATTTTTAATTGCAAGCATTATTCTCGAAAGCTCGCCGCCCGATGCCGTTTTCGCAATG
Organism: uncultured Clostridium sp.; assembly: GCA_964400315.1. Lineage (GTDB taxonomy): Bacteria > Bacillota > Clostridia > Oscillospirales > Acutalibacteraceae > CAG-177. The sequence continues at coordinate 1,960 of CAYNUD010000143.1, forward strand.
GGCTTAGGCTCCTGACCGGGATTTGCGCTGATGAGGAATTCTATCGCATCCGCACCCTTTGAAGTGAGTGCCGTGGGTTTTCTGTCAACAACGAAGCGCACCTTGGGCATATCCAAAAAGGCAAGCTCTTCACCGACCTTTTTTTCAAACTCAGCCGCCGCCGTCATACGGCTCTCGGTAAGGCGTGCCGAAAGAATCTTAATTTCGTCCGATAGAGAAAACAGCTTTTTTTCGTAATCGGAAATTACTTCATCGGACATTTCTATTTCGGCTCTTTCTTTTTTTAGGCTTTCGAATTTTTCGAGTATAGCCTCTTCACTTTCGCCGTACTTCATTGAAATACGATACAAAGCATCGAGCCGTTCGTTTATTTCGGTAAGCCTTGACGGTTCAAATTCAAAACTCTGAGCAAGTCGGCGAACCTGTGAAGCGCATTCCGCAATCTCATAGGCAAGGGCTCTTACGGCTTTGGCGGTTTCCTCCGCCTCAGGATAGTATTCCGCAGCCGTTTCAAGCTCTGCGGCACAGTCGGCGGTATTCGTGACTACCCCGTTTTCATCGCCGAGAACGGCATAGGCATCTTTCAGAGCCTTCATAACCTTGCCGCCGTTTTGGAGCAACTCCTTTTCCTTTGACAGTGCCTCCCTTTCACCGATACGGATATCCGCTTCGGTAAGCTCCGCAATCTGAAAATCAAGGAAATCAATACTTGCCGCCTTTTCGTCTCTGCTGTCGTAAAGTGCATCAAGTTTCTTTTTGACGGAAACAAGCTGTGTAAAAACGGATTTATACTCTTCACGCAAAGCGGAATTTTCGGCAAGCGCATCAATAAAGCCGCAATGCTTTTCGGGTGACAAAAGCGCTTGACCGTCATGCTGTCCGTGAATATTTATAAGTCCCGTACCGATGGCTTTAAGCTCCGTTACGGTTACGGGCGAACCGTTTACACGGCAGATATTCCGTCCCGACACGCTCAATGAACGGCTGAGCACAAGAGTTTTATCGGGATTCGGCTCAATTCCGTTTTCGGCAAGTGTCTTTTCGATATCCTCTCCGATATCGGAAAACTCGGCAAAAACGCGCGCAGTTTCCGCACCGGTACGGATAAGTTCTCTTGACGTTCTCTCTCCGAGCACGGCATTGATGGAATCAATAATAATCGACTTGCCCGCTCCCGTTTCTCCGGTAAGCACATTCAACCCGCGGTCGAATTCCAATTCGGCACTCTCAATAACGGCTATATTCTCTATTTTTAAGCCGGTGAGCATGGCTGTATACCTCTATTCTCAAGCAATAATTTCATCAATGGCGTTCTTCATTTTTGCGGCAAATTCGGGTGTTCTGCAAAGCGCAAAAATCGTATCATCGCCCGCAAGCGTACCCACGAGCCCCTCCCAATGCATCGCATCGAGAGCGGCGCATGCCGCATTTGCCATACCGGTATAGCATTTTACGACAAGCGTATTTCCGGCATAGTCTGCGGAAATTACCGAATGTCCGAAAATGCTTCTGTATTTGCCGAGAAGTTCGCCCGATTCACCGCTGTCAACCGTGTAGCGGCTACGACCGAGTTCATCAACCTTTTTAACAAGCCGCAAGTCCTTTATGTCTCTCGATATTGTAGCCTGCGTTGTATTGAAGCCCTCTTCATTCAGTTTATCAAGCAGTTCGGTTTGCGTGGAAAGGCAGTTTTGCTCGATTATGCGAATAATCGCCTCATGTCGTTGCTTTTTCATGCTTTCATCCTCTTTCAGCGTCTCTGCGCCAATTTTTTATAAACTATATCAATAAAGCTGTCCGCTTTTATTCTTATGAAATTCGCCGTAAGCTCCGATCTTGAAATTTGAGCGCGGCATCCTCTTTCTATGAGCTGAGGCCTCATTCCGTCTGCCGAAAGACAAAGCCTTTCGTTTTCGGCAGAAGATACCGTTATAACCGTATCGGGGCGAAATATCAACGGTCTGTCAACAAGTGAATGCGGGCACACGGGCGTT
>CAYNUD010000144.1:0-3944 GCA_964400315.1 uncultured Clostridium sp.
GTGGGTTCGAGTCCCACCACCGGCACCAAAAATCCGCTTTTGTCTTCGGACAAAAGCGGATTTTTTGAGTTATGCGTTCTTAAGATGTATACAACCTGCTTCTATTTAATCGCTTCGTATATTCTGTCACGGCAGGACTTGTCGTTGTGTAGGAAAAATCCTTCCGTCCTTTTGGAATATATTTCCTCGGGCTTGCCGTCTCTGTTGACAAGTTCACACAATCTTTCGACCGCTTCCTCGGCATTGTGTGCAAGCGGACCGAAACCCTCTTCAAGCGGCAAATCGAGCTTTCTGTAATCATTCATGCCCGCCCTGAACATTTCGTCATCGGGAACAAAATACATCATGGTCTTCTTGAGATAAACAAAATCAAAACAGAAGGACGAAAAATCGGTAATAAATATCTTATAGCTCTTTTCGTCAACCGATTTATCGGCAATTCTCACTCTTGTTCCGTCAAGCTCATACAACGGAGCGTATGCGGCAAATATCGGGTGAAGTTTAAAGTCAAGGTACCAACCGTTTTCCTCAAGACAGCGGTTAAGCTCCTCGCTGTGAAGGAAATCGTAGGTTTCTTTAAAAAACACACTCTTTTTGAACTTGTCGGGGGTGGGGAAAAATGTTCCCGAGGTGTTAACGCCTATAAGATATTTACGCCATGTGGGAGCGAAAAGAATTTTCTTTTCCGATTTTGTTTGAGCGATATCCATAAAATCGTATCTCGGCATACCGGACAGAATCAAATCGCATGGACGGAAGCCGTAATTCTCCGTCATGTTGCGAAGCTCAAAGGTTGTTGAAACAACCTCTCTGTCAACGGCGTTGAGTCTGTCGTTTGAATACTTCCACGGTAAAAACGCATGGAGCACGCCGTGCTGAAGATAGATAATCTCGGCATCAAACAAATCGGTGTAATATTTCCAAAGAGGACTTAAAAACGGGTTGTAGTTGTTATACTCGGCAAATGCGGTGATAATTTTTTCACTTGCAAGGAAAAGCCGTCTGTGCTTTACGGAGCCGAATTTAACGATATTCTTTCTCTGTTTTGCGGTGAAAAGAGATTTTCTGTCCATATCATCATTGACTACATAATATCTTTCGACGCCGTCGTTGATTTCAAAATCGTGAACGAACTGATAATAGCCGTTGTCCTTGTAAACATTTTTGCAATCGTAGTAGAGCCAAATGCGTTTATTCGATGAGCTTTTGCACAAAAAGCGCCAACCGACGGTTCTCGGCCTTTGAAGCAGGAGAGATTTTTCGTATTCGGCGGTCATTGCCTTTTCCTCGGCTTTTGTTGACTTGAAGCTGTCAAAACCGTTTTGCTTTTGAATAAATTTATAGCCCTTACGGAACAGATACGTTCTGCCCGAGCCGTTACCGAACGGCGTATTCATAATAAATTCGAGCCTTACGGGGATTCGGTTTTCTCCGATATCCACAGTGAAAAAGACGCTCGGGTATTTTTTGTAATCCCAATCGAGGCGTACTCGGCAGAATTTATTGGTCTTGATTTTGGCGTGATAATAATCCCATGCGGATTTTTCGGATTCAAGCTCAACAACTCTCGCTTCATTTTCTCCGGAAAGGTGCATATTCACTTTCGGCTGCTCACAGAACGAAAGAACGGGCGATCTCAGGAAAGCATCAATGTATACTTTTTCCTCATCAGCCTTGAACCTGCAAACGGTTAGCGGCACGGTCTCTTCAAAGTATACGGGGGCTTCGCCCTTTATTAAAGAAACGCCGGCACAACTTGTTTTTACCGAAAGAGAATCTTTGTTTTTCAGCCCGAGAATAAAGTATTTGTGAGGAATCTCAATCTTGGGATGCTTCAAAATCACCTCATCGTCGACACGCCTTATCAAATTGCAAATTCTTTCCTCGGCATGTTTAAATTCGGCGCTGTCATAATGATACGGAAGCAGGATATCCATATGTGTTTTCCAATTGATATCGTTTATATACATCGCCTGAATATACGCGGGCACACGGTCGCCGAAAGAGTCAAAAAGCTCCTCCCAAAACGACATAGTCGTTTCAAAAATATAATAGGAATAGAAAACCGTACCCGTTATGCTCGACGGGTTTTTCGTATAAAGATATTGCGCTCCCGTACAATATCCTATCTTCATCTTGTCACGAACAACGTCAATATTGTATTTTTGGTCCTCGTGACGGAAATTCTCCGTCGTATCAAAAAGTATGTTGTCCTTGCCTTTGTTTTTGACACAGATGTTTACGTTTGTTTGAGTTACATAAACATTTTCGGTCAGGGTAAGGTCGTATATTCCCTCATAGGACATATATTTGTAGCGGAAGTGCAGTGTTTCGCTCTGCTTGCCGTTATAAACGGGAATGATTTTGTATGTTACGATATCAACCTCGTCCTCATACTTATCAAAAAAATCGGCAAGGTTTTCAAGCGAGTTTTCCGTGAGCTCGTCATCGGGGTCAAGATATACAAGATATTTTCCCTCAGCGTGCTTTATTCCGAAATTTCTCGTTTTTGAAAGGCCCTCGTTTTCCTTTGAAAACACCTTGAAGAAAGGATATTTTTCGGCATATCTTCTGCAAATCGCCTCACTGTTGTCGGGTGAGCCGTCGATGATGAGCAGAACCTCCAAATCCTTTTTGTCGATGCTTTGCTTCACAAGAGATTTCAGGCAGTTTTCCATATACTCCTCGACGTTGTAAATCGGGACGATAACGGAAATTCGGTACTTAAACATTAAATCACACTCATTTTGAATTATTGTTGTTTTATCAGCGCTTTCAGCCTTGTCGGCAGCTTCATTGTCTCGTTCAGCAGTTTATTAAAAATTTCGAGCGAGAAAAATGCCGTAGCCGCAACCGAAGCAAAAACGGGTATAATCACCGCGAAACCGCCGAGCAGATCATTGAAAAACGCTCTGCAATCAAAGCGGACATACATGAAATAAAAGACGATATAGTGGAAGCCGTAAACCCCGAGCGTTCTTTGCCCGAGCAGGGCGGGAATGCCCGATTTTGTCTTTGTCGGAGCGAGAATTATAATACAAAGCCCCGCCGCCGCAGAGAGAAAATAATATATCAGACGATACAAAATACCGAATTCGCTGTGAAAGCCGATACGCGAAAAGGGATATCTTCCCGAGAAAAGCGGCGAAAAAGATATGAGAAAATCTCTGAATATAAAGAAAAGCACGGCGAGTACGGCAAGAAAAACAGCTGCAAAAATCTTTCGATTTTTTCTTTCGCAGAAATTTTCGAGCTCCACACGGTCAATGCAATAGCCCGCATAGAAAAACGGGAAAAACACAATTGTTCGCATAAACGCAAGAAAATCCGCATTAACACTCAAAAATCCGCAGGCGCAGGAAACGGCAATGCCGAGTGTCAAAACATATTTTTTCGGAAAGCGTTTGACCGCAACGGTTATCAGGTGAAGCCATAAAAGCGTGAGCACAAACCACTGAGAGCCGCCGGCATTCAAAAAATCGAATTTTGCATTGACTCCCGAAAGGAGCTTGTATAGAAATTCAAAAAGCTTGAGCGCGGCGTACACCGCTATGTAGCCCGTCAGCTTGCAATATCTTTTTTCTTTCACCGTCTTTTTTGAAAAAAGCCCCGAAATAAACATGAACAGGGGCATATGAAACAGATAAATAAACAGCCGAAGAAAAAGCATAAAATCCGACGTCCATTTATAAAAGTCCGCCGCATGACCCAGAACAACAAGAAAAATCAGAAAAAATTTGAGTATATCCCACTTCTGACTTCTGATAGTGTCCCGAGATATCGCTTCAGTCATATCAAACCTCCGCAGAACACTTAAATCTATTCAATTTATTCTACACTATTCACATTAAAAAATCAACAATAATATTAAGTAAAGTAATTATAGACGTGTAGGTTTGTCAATGATGTGTTACAAAATCAGAAAAGCTCTCCGTTTTGAATAA
>CAYNUD010000145.1:0-3858 GCA_964400315.1 uncultured Clostridium sp.
CCGGTAAAGTCGGCATTTTCGTACACGGGAATTACGGGTGAGTCGTAATTGCATACTATCGCAATCTTCACGCCGTCGTCAATCATTTTTTGAAGAAGTGCATCGCGGTTCTTCATCATTTTTTGAAGTCCTTTTGCCTTTTCGATAAAGGCGGCATTTTCCTTTAAGTTGTCACCGAACATAAAATTAACCGCTTCGTCAAAATCTTCGGGCTGAACAAGGCCCCAAAGAGGAAGCATATAGCCGAAAACGGGAACAAGGACTTCTTCATAAATCTGTTCCTTATAATTGTCGATTATGTAATCGGTGATTTTGGTTGCTCCCGAAACAACGCCGAGCTTGTCAATCATCTTGATAAGAACAGAAAGCGCTTTGTTGTCGGAGGTAAGATTATAAAGGAAATTGCAAAGATTTTCAGGTGTGATTTCAACTCTGCCGCAAAGCAGGTCGGAAGCAACCTGTGCTCCGCAGAAAGTTGAGGACATAAACAAACAACGTTCAACCTTATCATAACCGTACTTTGTAAGATATGCAACGGTCATAATGCCGCCCATACTCGAACAAACTATTTTCACCTTATCGTGACCGGTTTCTTTTAAGGCAATACCAACCATTTCGTCGATTTTGTCGGCAACCGTCATCGGGTCCTCACGCCAGTCATAGTTGAAATAATATGTATGACCTGCGGGAAGTCTCTCGAGAAGTGCTCTTGCCATACCCGGCTCATTGCCCTCACCCTCGCAAAGAGTGTCGTAATTCTCGGCGCTTTCAAAATACTCCATATAACCGACATTATACTTTGACGTACCGTCGGTATCCATAGCATAGCCCTCAAATAGATAATTAACATACTCGATTATTTCATCAATTGCGGGGTCGGTGCTGAAGCTGAACACACTCTTGAAAAACGCCTTGCCGAGACAGGCAAGAATGTCGGACACTTCAATTTCGGCGAAAGCGGGACGCTCGTTTTCGGTTCCGTAGTCAATGTAAAGACCGCCGAAGTCCATACCTCTGACAATAATTACGGGAAGCTCCTCACATTTTGAAGCATCGTGCTCCGACTGTGCAAAAGCGGGAACGACCGCACAAAATGCCAAAACAAGAGCAACAAAGAGACTTAACGCTTTTTTCATTGTATTATTCTTCCTTTCCATCGGATATTCCGCCGATCATCGGCTGCTCCGATTAAAAATAATTTTAGCATATAATCCATAAAAAAGCAAATAAAACATTGCATTTTTTACATCAAAAGTTGAAAATTTCGCATTTTTCGCTCTTTTCTCCGGAAAATGAAGTTTGAAATAATTATTGCATGGTATATTGCGGTGTGATATAATAATTTCAATAGAAATATGATATACGGCACACCGAAATCGGAACAAATTTAATGACAAGACACAAAAAACAAAATTAACGTTCACGGAAAGGATATCTGATGAAAATTCTTGATAACAGTGACAAACATTTATTGTCAATCTTACCGAATATTATTTTTGAAAACCTACGACAAAAAGCTGTCGGTTTCAAGTTCATCGGCGGCGGAAGCTACGGCAGAGTTTATAAAGTTTCACTTTCCGACGGAGAAAATATTGCTGTTAAATGCTATAAACTTCAAGAAATGCAACACGAAGAAGCACAACAGCTCAAATTTTTATCTGAGCATACAAGTGTTAAAATGCCCAAAGTTCTTTTTACATACGAAGACGACAATACCGCAATTTTAGCAATGAGTTTCATTGAAGGACATAATGTACTGAACCCCGCTTTTCTTTTGAAAACCAAAAAGCAAAAGCAAAGCTTCGCCAATGCTGTTGTTTCGGGTATGCTCGAATGGCACAGCGTTACGAACGACAAATTCGGTTCATTATCCAATCCCGTTTATGACAGTTGGTATGAGTATTACAAAGCGGAAAAACAGATTCCATGGCTCAAGGCGTTGAAAGAATTATCCGACAGCGGAAAGTTTAGCCGCAAAAAAATGAAACTTCTTTTGAAAGCAACAGAGCTTTTTAACAATCTCCCACAAGAGAACAGCACACCCGTGCTTATACACGCCGACCTTAATATAATGAATATTATGGCCGATCCGAAAACTTTTAAGCTTATTGCTTTTATCGACCCCTGCGGAAGCATATGGGCGGACAGGGAGTATGATTTGTTTCAGCTTCGGAATATGTGGGGAGATGCATACGGTCTCTATGAAGCATACAAAAGAAAATACAAAGCATCCGAATTCACCGATTTCCAAGTTGCTTATTACGGTGCTATGCTTGACGCATCAATGAGGCTTAAAGGCGGTCACATCATACCTCTTTGGGAAGATTTGAATTTTTCTCGGCTGAGAAAAGAAATGAAAAAAGTAAAAGAAAAGATTTGACTGTAATAAACACAGTTAAATCCGTCACCTTTTTTGAACGCCGATTAGTATAGTATAAATCGAGGTTCGGAGCATCGAATTTTCCAAAAATTTTTTCTTTTTGAACACTTGACAAATCAATTTTGATGTGCTATCATCAAGAAAATTAAAAATCAAACCGTTGAAGCGGAGATAACGGCAATAATGCCTTTACAGAGAGCCTGCGATGCTGAAAATCAGGTAAGAAACAAGTTGTCAAATGGACCGCGGAGGGTGCAGTCAAACGATTTTTTCGGAGTATCTGCAACGTGATGACATACGTTAGTTGTCGGGGATATGTCGGTATCCTGCAAAGTGTGCGGCTTTCGCCGCAAATCAAGGTGGCACCGCGAATATGATTATTCGTCCTTGACAGAGTTTTATCGCTCTGTCGGGGACTTTTTATTTTTCGGAAAGTGAGTAAATTTTATGATACTGTTAACCAAACGATGGCGACGCACGACATAACAACAAACAATACAAAACTATATTATTTTACTGTTTTATGGAGGAATAACAATGAAATTTAACAATGTTGACTTTGACACATATTTTAACAACTATCCCGACAAGAACGGTTACTTCGGCAAATACGGCGGCGTTTACGTTGACGAAAGCCTCAAGGCCGCAATGGCGGAAATAACCGAAGCGTACTATTCGATTTGCCAATCAAGAAAATTTATCGCCGAGCTTCGCAGAATTCGCAAGGAATTCCAAGGCAGACCGACGCCCGTAACGCATCTTGAAAGACTTTCGGACTCCCTCGGCGGCAAGGTTCAGCTTTACGCAAAGCGCGAGGACCTCAACCACACCGGTGCTCACAAGCTCAACCATTGTATGGGTGAAGCACTGCTCGCAAAATATATGGGAAAGAAAAAGGTCATCGCCGAAACAGGTGCGGGTCAGCACGGTGTAGCCCTTGCAACGGCGGCGGCTTATTTCGGACTTGAATGCGACATTTATATGGGTGCGGTTGATATCAAAAAGCAGGCGCCGAACGTTGCGAGAATGAAGATACTCGGCGCAAACGTTGTCGAGGTTACCCACGGACTTCAGACTCTTAAAGAGGCCGTTGATGCGGCATTTGAAGCATACAGCAAGGAATACAAGGACAGCATTTACTGCATCGGCTCCGTCCTCGGCCCTCACCCGTTCCCGATGATGGTTCGCGATTTCCAGAGCGTTGTCGGCATTGAAGCAAGAGAGCAGTTCATCGAAATGACGGGACATCTTCCTACCTCGATTGTCGCCTGCGTCGGCGGCGGCTCAAACGCCGCGGGACTGTTTGCGGGATTTCTCAACGACCCCGTTGATATTTACGGCATTGAGCCTCTCGGCAGAGGCCCGAAGCTCGGCGACCATGCGGCAAGCCTTAAATACGGAACAGAGGGCGTTATGCACGGCTTTAACAGCATAATGCTTAAGGACGAAAACGGCGACCCGGCTCCCGTTTATTCGGT
>CAYNUD010000146.1:0-3797 GCA_964400315.1 uncultured Clostridium sp.
GCCTCTGAACACTTCAACATAAACCGTGATTATTCCGTTTACGATCTTATGCAGTGCTCTGATCACCGAATTTTTGGAAACGGGTGCGGTGCGTATTATTCCCGTCAGCAAACCGACGACAAGTCCCGCAACGGTTCCCGTCAAAGCTATCAGCATGGTGTTGCCGATACCTTGGAGAAGCTGGGGATAATATTTGACGATGATATTCCACACGTCATTCAAAAAGCTCATACCGATTCCCTCTGAAAATTATTTTTGATTATTTCTTGATTATGATAACAAGGTTTGACTCATAGTACGGAGTGGTGAAATCAACCTCTTTTGCTCTCTCCTCCGTCGGGCTCATGCCTGCAATGATAGCATCAACGGTGCCGGACTGAACTGCGGGAATGAGTGAATCCCACTCAAGAGCGTAAATTTCAAGCTTCATGCCGAGCTTGTTTGCGATGTACTGTGCTATCTGCACGTCGTAACCGTTTGCATACTGACCGTCCTTACCCTCACCGTAAATGGGAACGGCACCGATGCTCTGTGCGCCGATTTCGGTCCAGTTGTAAGGCTTGTAGTTGCATTCCATGGCAACCTTAAGGGTGCCGACAGTCTCTGCGGGTGCTTCGCTCACGAGTGAAATTGCCTCGATTGTGCCGCCTGCGGAAAGTGTAGACATCTGCTCCATAAGAGCACTCTTCTGCTCCTCGGTAATGGTTTCGATAACGGCATTCATCTTCTCGCGAAGGTCGGAGCCTTTTTTAAGGCCGACTGCAATGCTGGTGTCGCCCGCCGAGGTGGTGAACCCTGTATCGTTGTTTTTAAGAGGAAGGAATGTTATGGTATCGGGATATTGAAGGCTTGCGAAGAAAGCTGTAGGCTCTTCGGAAATATAGCCGTCAATTGCGCCGCTCTGAAGTGCGGTAAGAAGGTCATCGAATGCAGGATAGGTTTCGCCCTTGACATCTTCGATTTGAAGACGTGCATCGGCGTGGAAAGTGCCCGTCTGTGCGGCGATTTTCGCACCCTTAAGATCTGCTATTGATTTTGCGTTTTTGATGTCGACGGTGTTTTCATTTGCACTGTCATTGCCGCATCCCGCAAAGCAAAGAACACAGATAACGGCAACAAGGAGTACCGAAATGATTTTTCTTGCGTTTTTCATTGAGAACATCTCCTGAATTAAAAATATTAAAAGCCTGCGAACCGAAAAGGTATCACAGGCTTTTATTTCCGAAAAATAAACAAAATGCCTTGATAGCCCTCCACGCAAATCTGCGCGACAGTACCGTATCTGTTCGACACGGTCCCAACAACCTAACGGCGGCAACCGAATTGCTGTTTCGGCGGAATTGCCTTTCACTCACAGCCGCTTGCCGGCGTATACCGAGAGCTAATCATCGCTTCCGCAACCTCTATCAATTTTTTCATATTATAACCCACTGCACAGCTTGTGTCAAGTTATTTTTTCTTTTTCTGCTTTTTTTGAGTTGTTTAAACAAAGTGTTGAGTGCATATTTTCGGGATATCGGGCATTTTGCCGTATAAATATACAAAGCCGCCGTCAAGAATGACAGCGGCTGCTGCATATTGTGATTATTTTGCGTACTTATCTCTCTTTACATATGAGGTATGAAGAACCTTGTGAGCGACATGGCTACCCGGCTTCTCAAAATACTCTCTGTATACCGTCTTGATAGCCTCACTCTCATGAGACTTTCTGACAGGAAGATTTCTGTCCGCTTCGTAAAGAGCCTTGCCTCTGATTCCCTTAAGGTCAACAAAGTTGCGAACGCTTGCAGGCTGAACGGGCTGACCGCCGCCGTTTACACATCCGCCGGGGCAAGCCATTATTTCTACAAAGTGATACGGGCTTACACCGTTCTTGATATCCTCCATGACCTTCTTTGCATTTGCAAGTCCGCTTGCGGCACAGACCTTAATCTCCATGCCGTTGACGGTGTAGGTTGCTTCTTTAATTCCCTCGGTTCCTCTGACCTCGGTGAAATCGAGACTTTCAAGCTCTTCTCCCGTAAGAGTTTCGACCGCCGTTCTCAACGCGGCCTCCATAACGCCGCCGGTAGCGCCGAAAATAACGCCTGCACCGGTACCTTCGCCGAGAGGACTGTCGAAATTCTCATCGGGAAGAATATTAAAGTTGATTCCTGCGGTGTCTATCATTCTCGCAAGCTCTCTTGTGGTAAGAGCATAATCGACATCGGGATATCCGCTTGCCGACTGATCCTCTCTGCCGCACTCGAATTTCTTTGCGGTACAGGGCATGATACTGACAACAACGATATCCTTCGGATCGAGGTTCATCTTCTTGGCGTACCATGTTTTAATTACCGCACCGAACATCTGCTGAGGAGATTTGCAACTTGAAAGATGATTTATCTGCTCGGGGAAATAATGCTCGCAATACTTAACCCATCCGGGTGAGCAGGAGGTAATCAGAGGCAGCGCACCGCCGTTGCTGATTCTTTCCATAAGCTCGTTTGCTTCTTCCATTATAGTAAGGTCTGCCGAGAAGTCGGTATCAAACACCTTATTGAAGCCGAGTCTGCGAAGAGCCGCAACCATCTTGCCCGTAACATTTGTGCCGATTTCATTTCCGAACGCCTCGCCGAGAGTAACTCTTATCGAGGGAGCGGTATTGACAACAACATACTTGTCGGGGTCTGCAATAGCTTCGAACACCTTTGCGGTGTCATCCTTTTCGTAAAGAGCGCCCGTGGGACAGTTAACTATGCACTGACCGCAAGATACGCAGGAATAATCGAAAAGAGGAAGCTCGAAGGGAGAGCCGATATGAGTATCAAAGCCTCTTGCGTTTGCCCCGATAACACTGATAGCCTGATTGTCGCAGGCGGCAACACAGCGACGGCAAAGCACGCACTTACTGTTGTCTCTTATCATATGGGGTGCCGAATCGTCAAATTGAAATTCGGGATATTCGCCCTCAAAAGCATTTTCGTCGGTAACTCCGTAATCCTTGCAGAGCTTCTGGAGCTCGCAGTTTCCGCTGCGAACACAGGAAAGGCATTCCTTTCTGTGGGTGGAAAGAACAAGCTCAAGCGTATGTCTGCGGCTCTTTCTTACCTTTTCGGTGTTGGTAAGCACCTCCATACCCTCGTTTACGGGGAATACGCAGGCGGAAACAAGAGAGCGTGCGCCCTTGACCTCAACCATACAAATACGGCAGGCGCCGATCTCGTTCATCTCCTTGAGGTAGCAAAGAGTGGGGATTTCAATACCCGCATATCTTGCCGCTTCAAGGATAGAAATACCCTTGGGAACGCTCAGGGGCATATTGTTTATTTTAATATTTACCATTTCCATTAGCTTATGTCTCCTCCATTAACCTTTGCTGATAGCGCCGAACTTGCAGTTATCCATACAAGCACCGCACTTGATGCACTTGGCCGTATCAATCGTATGGGGATTCTTGACCGTACCGCTGATAGCACCGACGGGGCACTTTCTTGCACAGAGCGTACAACCCTTGCACTTCTCGGGATCAATCGTGAAGTTAAGGAGCTTCTTGCAGACACCTGCGGGGCATCTCTTGTCCACAACGTGAGCTATATATTCTTCACGGAAGAATTTAAGCGTTGCAAGAACGGGGTTGGGGGCAGTCTGACCGAGACCGCAGAGCGAATTTTCCTTGATGTAATATGCAAGCTCTTCAAGTCTGTCAATATCCTCGAGAGTGCCTCTGCCGTCGGTGATCTTTTCGAGAAGCTCCATCATTCGCTTCGTGCAGATACGGCAGGGAGCACACTTACCGAAGGATTCGTCAACGGTGA
>CAYNUD010000147.1:0-3572 GCA_964400315.1 uncultured Clostridium sp.
GAGGCACCCAAATGAAGAAAATCTTATCAATCCTGCTGACGCTTTGTCTGCTTTTAGGCATGACGTCACTCATTGTTTCCGCAACGGAAAGCACCGAACCCGACACGGCGTACTTAACACTCGACGACGAGTATCTGGCAATTTACTCTGACTGTTATTGGTCACCCAACACCGGATATATAGATTTCACCGGCGGCAAATATGTTTTGTCGGGCAACGTCGGTTATATCGCCGTTTTTGCTCCATGCGACCTTACCTTCCACAATTTGACCGTCCAAGTCCAAGGCTCCGTCCCTGCCATTTACAGCGGTAACGGTCTTATCGCCGTTAACATAACCGCAATCGGTATAAACAGCCTCACCTCCTCTTCGTGTGCGGCTCTTTCTGCGCTCTCGGTTAACCTCACCGTTGACGAAAACAGCAGCATTTCTTTTTCCGCGCCTTTCTGTACGGATTCCCTTACAAGCATCACAATGTCCGACGGCACTGCCATTCCCGTTGACGACTGGAGATACAGACCTCTCACCGTTTCAAACGGCACTCCCGCCGCTCACAATTTGGTTTTAACACCATCCGACACCCACACAACCCACACCGTTTCCTGCTCCGCCTGTGATTTGACCTACATCGAAGAGTGCGATCTTTCCGAATGGGTTTACAAGGATGAAAACACCTGCCAATGCACCTGCATCTGCGGCAAGGTTTATTCCGAACCTCACGTTCCCGACTACAACGAAGACATAAAAGACTACGGAAGCACTCACACCTTCACTTGTTACTATTGTGAAGCCGAAATCACACAGCCGCATTCATATGAAGATGGCTACTATATCTACTACGACAGTGATTATTGTGTCAAGGTATGTGATTGTTGCGAGCATACAGATACGGTGAACGGTCTCACAGCCCATTCATTCAACGAATATGTGACACTTGACGACGATTACTGCATTTTGATCTGTGAGAATTGCGGCGAAAGGGATCCGGACAGCAAAAAGCTTCACGATTTTACATCTGTTGACGTACCCGCAACAAAAGAAATCGCCGCACACACAAATAAAACCTGCAGTGACTGCGGCTATTCCAACAGAGCTTTTGACTACAGCAAGACGATTGTATTCGAGGTTTCCGATGATTGTAGCGACGGCTGGGACGGCAACGCCATAGTTGTCTATGTTGACGGCGTTCCGACAAGGGTTATACAGAACATCGACTACAACAATATGCCCGAATTTTACGGTATGGAATACAATCCCGACTCGTCCTATGTGTTCAAATGGATAAAAGGCAACTATCCCGACGAATGTGCGGCTAAAATCTACTTCCCCGGCAGCGACAAGCCCGCCATCGAATGGGACTTCGGCGAAATGGAAGATTTCGGCTCCCTCGAAACGATTTACGCCGTCAACTGTGCGGATTACACGGCGGTTGATGCGGCTATGGCCAAAATCCCCGATTACCTCGAATATTATTCCGCCGCAAGCGTTGAAAAGCTCGTAACCGCAGTTAAGGGCGTTCAAAGAATGCTTCCCAAGTCAAAGCAGAGCGACGTTGATAAAATGGCGACGGCAATCAACACGGCGGTGAGCGGGCTTGTCGAGCTTGACTCTCCCGTTCCCAACGGTGTTATCAACCTCAGCTCGGGCAATGAAGTGTGCATCAATTACGGTAGCACCAAGGGATATACATACGAATTAAACGGAAACAACCACTATTCATACAGCGGAAAATATGTTTTCCTCGAAACCGAGAAAAAAGACGTCGGCAATGAATCCTATGTTAAAAAGGGAATATGGATTAGTAAGGGCGACGTCGAAATAGATGCAGTCAACACATTTATCAGTGCCGATGAAAATTATGAAGGCTGTTTTACCTTAGTAAGCGGTGCAAACGTTACCCTCAATCTCTTCGGAGCAAACGCCTTTGACGCATATGACACCGATTCGGCAGGTATAACCGTTCTCAGCACCTCCAAGCTCACGATAAACGACACGGACGGCAATGTTTTGGCGGTCGGCGACAGATATGCTGCGGGCATCGGCGGCTCGGACCGCAAGGATATTGAAAATATGCACAACTGCGGCGAAATTCACATCAAGGGCTCAACGGTATTTGCTCTTTCCAGAAAGGACGGCGCAGGCATCGGCGGCGGTGACGACGGCTCGGCAGGCAAGATAACAATAGACGGCGGCGTTATCCACGCGGAATGCCTTGACGAAAACGGCGCAGGCATCGGCTGCGGCGAGGACGGCAACGGCGGCGAAATCATAATCAACGGCGGCGACATTGTTGCTCTGTGCATCGGCAACGGCGGTGACGGCGCAGGTATCGGCGGCGCAGACGAGGGCAGTATCGACTCCATAACCATAAACAACGGCACAATTATAGCAGGTGCTTCGGAATGCGGCGCTGCCATAGGCGGCGGTGAGGATTCGGATTACTGCGGTAAGATAATCATTAACGGCGGCACAATTTCCACAAGCATTTATCACAATCCCGAATGCCCCGTTATCGGTCACGCCGATCTTGAGGAAGAGTACGAAATAAGCGAAAAGAGCTCCGTTCAGATAAACGGCGGCGTAATCAACGACAACACCGACTGCGCTATCACTCCCGCCCCGACGACCAAGAGCGGCAAGACACTCGAAAAGCTCGAAGTTAAGCTCGATACCGAGTATATCGGAAAAGATATCATAATCACCCTTTCCGACGGCACGACTATAGAAACCAATTCGGCATCGGAAAGCCTCGGTGTTTATGCTGTCGAGGGCACGAAGATTTCAAGCATTTCTTTCAGCGACGGCTCGGGCACCGTGGATTATGATAACGACGACGATATGTTCTGGCTCTGGAAGTTCTTCCTTTCAATCTTTGAATGGTTCGGCTCACTCTTCCAAAAGATAGGCAGCTTCTTCGCGGGACTCTTTGCGTGATATAATTTTAGTATAGTTTCTCATTTGGGATTTTTCAAACAAACTCCTATGTCAAAGCCTCTCTCACCTCGAGGGAGGCTTTGGCAATTAGCAATTAGCAATGAGCAATTGAATTTTTGCTGTGAGCTGTAAGCAAATTTTCGCCCCTTTTAGGGGAGAAAAGTTACTGTCGGCTTGCAGTTAAAATTGGCTGTCCCTTTAGGGAAAGTGGCACGGCGTAGCCGTGACGAAAGGGTTTTTAAGGCTTTAAGTTAACTTTTGGCTCTAAAAACCCCTCTGTTGCTACGCAACATCTCCCCTAAAAGGGGCGAAAATCAACTGTCGGCTTGCAAATATATCTGCCTCCCTTGCCATAAAGGGAAGTGGCTTTTGCGTCAGCAAAAGTCGGAGGGATTCTTGCGGCAAAGTCGCTTGAATTTGCAAGCAAATTCAAGTATCCCCCGTGCGAACTGGCGTTCGCACGGGGGATACGCACGGCTTCGCCGTGTGCATTCCTGCGGAATCTTTATATTGCAATTCATTTTTTTCGCTATTTTGAATTTTTTGCTTGACAATTCATTTTGCTTCTGCTATAATCTTTTTTGCAGTTGCGGATGTAGCTCATCTGGTAGAGCGCCACCTTGCCAAGGTGGAGGTAGC
>CAYNUD010000148.1:0-3518 GCA_964400315.1 uncultured Clostridium sp.
ACCGCACCGAAGCCTGCGAGCTTGTGCGTAAAATGCTTTTCAAGGGGGCAACCGTAGCCTCGGGCGGCTCGGTTTCCTTAAAGGAAAGCGGTGTGTGGGATATAATAAGTTCGGGCGATTACCGTTTTTTTGACAGAACAAGGCCCGGCCTTACCGAGGAAGAAAAGACTGAAATTTTCCGTGCGACAATCGGCTGTGATTTTTATTTTTGCTCTTCCAATGCGGTGACGGAAAACGGTGAGCTTATAAATGTGGACGGGTTTGCAAATCGCATTTCCGCAATCAGCTTTGGCCCGAAAAAGGTTATAATGCTTGTGGGCACAAATAAGCTTGTTAAGGACGTTAACGAAGGACTTTTGCGGGTAAAACGAATTGCCGCCCCAAAAAACACCGCAAGACTTGAAATAGATGCACCCTGCCGAAAATACGGCCATTGCATTTCACTGCTCGGCGGCGATTGCCCCGATATAACCGACGGTTGCTCGGGTGATACGCGCATTTGCTGTGATTACCTTATATCCGCAAAGCAACGTATTCAAGACAGAATCAATGTAATAATATGCAATGAAGAATTGGGATATTAGGCGTGGCGAGTTCGGGTTTGTCGGTTTTGCTTAGCACCTGTGCCGGTGTGGCAAACGGCAACGGAAAAGCGGATCGTCTGACCTTAAAATTTATCGAATTTAAAAAGTGTGCGGAAGAAGCGCAAATTCGCTTCTTCCGCATTTTTAAGTATCGATCATATTTGACGAGACATACTTTTTTAAGAACGGTTTTAATTACCGTCAGACCGCCTTTCGAAAAGATGCGGTTCAATTGTATTGTCAACCTAAAACATTAATTTTATAAACAATCCGCCCTGAACGCTTCTGTTTTGAAAGCCGACTTTATTTGCAATATCGGCATAATACCAATCTGTCATGGGAACCCTTGTATGCATTGTATCGAAAGCACTGTAAAGCATATGAATAAAATAATCGAAATCTTCTTTGTTATCCGCTAAGCAGGCAGACCATACCAGCCAATCCGACTTTGTATAAGATGAGCGGCTGTCAAGCGGAACACCGTACGGCAGTGCTTCTTTTTTGTAGCGCGCAATCTCACCGGAATAGAACTTATCTTCAAACAAATTTGTTTTCCAGAGTCTATCCCATACGGAGTTGTATTTAAGACTGAAAGTGTCCGCACGGTCAAAAGCAAGGCGATAGCTTCCGTCATCGTTTTTTGCTCTTTCGCAAATCGAATCGGCATATTGCTTTGCCGTAGCATAAAAAGACTTTGCTTTTTCGGGCTCACCCAGATTTTCGAGAATATCCGCAAAGCCCGCAAGACCCATAACGGCCTTTATTGCAAGATTGACGTTGTGAGGCATATGCCCCGCAAAATCGTCTGTACAAAGTTGATTTGCGGGATCTTCGCCGCTTTCGACAAGATATCTGCTCCATTTTTCCAAAAGTACGAAATTTTTTTTTGCAAAGTCGTAATTGCCGTCCCGTCTGCAAAGAGCATCAACAAGCACAAGCATATTTCCGCATTCTTCCACGGGCATTTGATATTCGAGTTTTCCCGGCCAATATGCCTGACCGTTAAGTAACGGGTAGGTGCCCACATCGTGCGGGGCAAACTCAAATTCCCAGGCTTTCGAGCTTGCGTACCTGAATATCGGGCGAAGCATACCTTTTAAAAGCTCGGTATTGTAAATAAGATACATCGGAGCGCTCGGATAGGTTACGTCAACCGTTGCGGCGCAGCCGTTCGAAAAACATTCTTTGGAAATATAGATGTTATTTCCTTCTTTATCCACAGCAAGCTTATGCGCTGCCATAACCTGACGAAAAGCAAGGCTTAAAAGCTCGGCATATTCACGGTTTCCTTTATCCGATGCTTCTTGATAAAGCTTATTCGAGAATTCATCACACTTCTTCAAAACGGCTTCATATTCAAACGCGGCCTCGCTTATCGCCTCTTCTATGGTTTTACCGTCCTTTTTCCAGTAAGCTTTTATCGGTTCTCCGAAATAAACAAGGCAGTCAATATCGTCATATGCGGCAAGAAACAATGCTTCGTTCTTAAGTTCGACTTCGGTATATACCGCATACAGGTTTTCAAAAACCTCTGTACCGCACACAGCCTCACCACGTGCTCCCAGATAAAAATATCCCCAGTCTATTCTCACATCATCGCCGCTGCGATTAAGAATTTTTTGTCCGCCTCTGCCCATACGTATTGCCGAAACTCCGCTGATATTTACTTCGTTTGCCAAGGCACGGCCCTCGCCGGCCGAATTCAGGCAAAGCTCCTCACTGACCGAAAGCTTTGCGGTTACGGTGTGCTCGTTTCCGTCAATACTTTCATATGATAAATGTATATATGAAACCGGACGTGATGAATAATAAAGGCTTTCAATCAAAAGCGGTGTTGTAAAACGTACGGTTAACCTTATTCCCGCCCCTTCAAATGTGAAGGTTGACGAAAGTGCATCCGTTTCACATCCCGTCTGCTTTAAAGGTTTATCTGTGCCGAGGCCCAAAAAGCGATATTTTTCACCGTCTACGGTGACTGAACCCAACATGGCATTTCGGGCACCTGTCCAGTGTGTCGGGAATTTATCGTTTATATTATCTTTACTCCATACGGAAAAATACGGATCAACCGTTATAAGGGGTATTGCGGGTGCTCTCATTTTCATTTGTAAAATCCTCCTTGAAATTATTACGCACACATAGTATAATTAATTGAAATTTTAAAAACAAGTGGATATACAATTGAAAAAAGTGAGGAATAAAAGTTGGAAGAAAAATTGCGTTCCTTTCCTGAGGATAACGCCGCTATTAATGTACCGCTTATCGGAATAACCTTGCCCGATCCGAAATATCATATTATACGTCAAAATTCCGAAATAACCGTTGTGGAATACGTGCGTTCCGGAACGGGTTATATAATTATTGACGGAAAGCCTGTCGAAGTGAGTGCCGGAAAGGCATATCTGCTTTGTGCAGGTGAAAATCAGGAATATTATTCTTCCAAAGAAGATCCGTGGGAAAAGGTTTTTATTAACGCAACCGGTCCTTTGGCACAAATAATTCCGCATATGTTCGGGCTTAAAGGATTTAATATTCTTGACGGAGACGGTTTGGAGGATGTTTTTAACCGGGTGGAGCAAATACTTGAAAAAACTCCCGAAGCCGACGACAGTAAAAACGCAACCGTAATGTTTTTTGAAGCAGTTTATATGCTGGCGGAAAAACAGCGCAACTTAAAGCACAGTGACGAGGCCGTAAAACTTAAAAGTTATATTGACCGAAATACCGGCAGGATAGTGAAAAACGACGAATTGGCTCACTGTATTTTTCGTTCGTGTGATTACTGCATAAAACTTTTTACTGCCGAATACGGAATAACTCCCTATGAATACCAGCTTAAACGCAAAACAGAGTATGCTTGTATGTTGCTCGATAACACAAATATGTCCGTAAAAAATATAAGCGATGCCGTAGGCTATACCGATCCGCAATACT
>CAYNUD010000149.1:0-3513 GCA_964400315.1 uncultured Clostridium sp.
CGCTTAGGAGGCGAACGCTCTATCCTGCTGAGCTACGGGCGCATATTATGAAATTCAGGAAAAACGGCCGTTTGCAGTCTCTCGCTTACATTCGAAGAAAAGGAGGCATTTTAAATGTCTGTGCAGTTTTACTCTTCGTCGAACCGAGCGGACAAGATTTAGGATTTATCCCATCTATCGCAAATAAAAGCGGCTTCCACCGAATAAGTGTATCAAAAAAGCTACGTAGTGTCAAGGGAAAATTTTTTGCCGTAAAAATTTCTATATTCGTTAATTTCGCCGATAAATAATACTTGAAAATTTTGTCACAATAATATAGAATATAATAGATTAAAAATGTTCCATTAAAAACGAAAGGAAGAATCATAATGAGCTTACTTAACAAGAAAACAGTTGACGATCTTAATGCAACCGGCAAGAAGGTTCTTGTACGCTGCGATTTTAACGTTCCCCTCAAGGACGGCGTTATCACCGACGAAAACAGAATTAACGCCGCTCTTCCCACTATTCAAAAGCTGATAAACGATGGTGCAAAGGTTATTCTCTGCTCCCATCTCGGCAAGCCCAAGAACGGTCCCGAGGCTAAATTCTCCCTTGCTCCCGTAGCAAAGAGACTCGGCGAGAAGCTCGGCAAGGAAGTCGTTTTTGCCGCTGATGATACCGTTGTCGGCGAAAATGCAAAAGCTGCCGTTGCCGCAATGAACAACGGCGATGTTGTTCTTCTCGAAAACACCCGTTTCCGTGCGGAAGAAACCAAGAACGGCGAGGCTTTCTCAAAGGATCTTGCTTCACTTTGCGATATATATGTAAACGATGCTTTCGGTGCGGCTCACAGAGCACATTGCTCGACCGTCGGCGTTACCGCTTTTGTCGAAGAAGCCGCTGTTGGCTATCTTATGGGCAAGGAGCTTAAATATCTCGGTAATGCGGTCGAGGATCCTGCGAGACCCTTCGTTACCATTCTCGGTGGCGCAAAGGTTGCCGACAAGCTTAACGTTATCGAAAATCTCCTCAACAAGGCGGACACCCTTATCATCGGCGGCGGTATGGCTTACACTTTCCTTGCCGCTCAGGGCTACGGCGTAGGTAAGTCGCTTCTTGATGAGAGCAAGATTGATTACTGCAAGAATATGCTTGCAAAAGCCGAAGAGAAGGGCGTTAAAATTCTTCTTCCCGTTGACGTTGTCGCGGCGGCCGATTTCCCCAACCCCATTGATGCACCCATTGATACGGTAGTTTACGATGCGGACAAAATTCCCGCAGATATGGAAGGCCTTGATATTGGACCTAAGACTGCCGAGCTTTACGCGGATGCCGTTAAGAATGCAAAGACAGTTGTATGGAACGGCCCCATGGGCGTATTTGAAAATCCGACCCTCGCAAAGGGTACCGTTGCCGTTGCAAAGGCTCTTGCAGAGACCGATGCGGTTACAATTATAGGCGGCGGTGACTCTGCTGCGGCTGTTAATACTCTCGGTTTCGGCGACAAGATGACTCATATTTCAACCGGCGGCGGCGCTTCTCTCGAATTCCTTGAGGGTAAAGCTCTTCCCGGCATTGAGGCTGTTAACGATAAATAATTGAAAGGAAGTATTTTTCATGGATAAATCACTTCGCAGACCCGTTATTGCGGGCAACTGGAAAATGAACAAAACTCCCGAGCAGACTAAGGCTCTTATCGCGGAAATGAAGCCGCTTGTGGCTAACGCCGATTGCGACGTTGTTATTTGCGCTCCCTATATTGACCTTTATGCCGCCATGGAGGCTGCCGAGGGTTCAAATATCAAAATCGGTGCCGAAAACTGCCACTGGGCAGAGAGCGGTGCATTCACCGGTGAGGTTTCCGCCGAAATGCTCAAGGCTGCGGGCGTTCCCTATGTCATCATCGGTCACTCCTAAAGAAGACAGTATTTCGGTGAGACGGATGAAACGGTACGTGACCGTGTAAGAGCAGCTCTCAACGCCGGTCTCAAGGTTATCCTTTGTGTCGGCGAGGTTCTCGGCGAAAGAGAGCTCGGTATCACCGCAGAGGTTGTAAGAAAGCAGACAAAGGTTGCTCTTTCGGGTGTTTCCGAGGCCGAACTTGCGAATGTTATAATCGCTTACGAGCCCGTTTGGGCTATCGGAACAGGTCTTACCGCTACTCCCGAGCAGGCGAATGAGGTTTGCGCGGTTATTCGTGCTCTTATCGCAGAGCTTTACACAAAAGATGCCGCAGACAGATTTGTTATCCAATACGGCGGTTCAATGAACGACGGTAACGCCGCAGAGCTTCTTGCTCAGTATGACGTTGACGGCGGGCTTATCGGCGGAGCTTCTCTTGTTGCCGAAAAATTCGCAAAAATCGTTGAGGCGGCTTCCAAATAAAAAGCTACATAGGGGTCGGCTTCGACCCCTATATTTATTGAAAGGATTGATTTATATGAGCAAAAAGCCCGTTCTTCTTTGCATTATGGACGGATTCGGCAAGAACGACAGCGATTACGGCAATGCAATCGTTGCGGCAAAAACTCCGAACCTCGACAAAATAATGGCTGAAAATCCCATGACATATATCGGCGCTTCGGGTATGGATGTCGGTTTGCCCGACGGTCAAATGGGCAACAGCGAGGTCGGCCATACCAATATCGGCGCAGGCAGAGTTGTTTATCAAGAGCTTACAAGAATAACCAAGTCCATTAAGGACGGTGATTTCTTTGAAAACGAAGCCCTTGTCGGCGCCATGGAGAATTGCAGAAAGAACAATTCCGCACTTCACCTTATGGGTCTTCTTTCCGACGGCGGCGTTCACAGCCACAACACCCATCTTTACGGCATTTTGGAGCTTGCCAAGCGCAGCGGCGTTGAAAAGGTATTTATTCACTGCCTTATGGACGGCAGAGACGTTTCTCCCACCTCGGGTAAGGATTTTCTTGCGGAACTTTACAAGAAGTGCGAAGAAATCGGAGTCGGCGAAATCGCTACCGTTACGGGCAGGTATTACGCCATGGACAGAGATAACCGTTGGGAAAGAGTTGTCAAAGCTTACAAGGCATTCACCGAATGCGACGGCGTAAAATTCGACTGCGCATGCAAGCTTGTCGAGGAGTCCTACGCAAACGACATTACGGATGAATTTATCGTTCCTTCGGTTTCGAACAAGGCTCAGCCCGTAAGCAACAACGATTCCGTTATATTCTTCAACTTCCGCCCCGACAGAGCCAGAGAAATTACAAGAGCTTTTGTCGATTCGGATTTTGCGGGATTTGAACGCAATCAGCTTAAAAATCTTTACTATGTTTGTATGACGCAGTATGATGCGACAATGCCGAATGTTCACGTAGCCTTCAAACCCGAAAGTCTCGAAAACACTTTCGGCGAATATATTTCGGGAAAGGGTCTGAATCAGCTCAGAATTGCCGAAACAGAAAAATATGCCCATGTAACATTCTTCTTTAACGGCGGTGTAGAGAAGCAATATTCCGGTGAGGACAGAATTCTCGTTAAGTCTCCCGCAGTCGCAACCTACGATAT
>CAYNUD010000150.1:0-3480 GCA_964400315.1 uncultured Clostridium sp.
GACTTTTTGCTTCGCAAAAAGCCACTTTCCCTAAAGGGACAGCCAAGCTCAACTGTGAGCTGACAGTAAGTTTTTTGTCCGTTTAGGCCGGGTATAACCGCACTCAAGGAGGTCAATATGCTCAAAAGGATATTCAAAGATATATGCGTGTTTTTTGTCGCATTGCTCGTGTGCTTCGGCGCACTTTTGCTTGTTTGCTTTATTCCGCAAAGCGCAATAAAAGAAAACTGCCTGAAAGCGGCGGAATACTTCGACAACCACGGCAAATATCCCGAGCTTATCGACGGCTTCGATGCAACCAAAATCGACAATTATGCGGATTCTATGCTGCTTAACGTCATTTACAACGTTGACGAAAAGCACCCGTTTTATTCCGCCGTTACTGCGCCGTATTACCGAGTTGAAGGCGACTCGGCCGCCGAGGATTACCATTTCTCTGTTGTGGACGGCAAGGAAGCGAACAGCGAATATTCCCGATATTGGCACGGCTCGCAGGTGTTTTTACGCCCTCTGCTGACGGTGCTTTCGATACAGGGGCTGCGTGCGGCAATGTTCGTGCTTGCACTCCTGCTCAACATAATTTTGGCGGTAATGATGCTTCGCCGAAATATGCGAAAGCCCGCCGTGATTTATTTCGCTTCGCTGATATTGACCGGAGGCTGGATGACCGCATTTTCACTTGAATATGTTATGGTTTATATCGTTATGGCGGCAACAAGCCTTGCGGTGTGCCGACTTATGACCTCTCCCGATTATGTCAATCGTGAAAAAGAACGGGAAGAAAAGCTGACGCTTGTTTTTATTGTCGGCGGAGCTTTGACCTGCTTCCTTGACTTTTTAACAACCGAAACTCTTGCGTTCACCGTTCCGTTTTTGCTTTATATTATTATTTCCGTACAAAATTCCGACCGTCCGCTTCGTTTCAAGGAGAGCTTTTTACGCTTAATCCGCTTCGGCAGCGCATGGCTTATGTCCTACGCCGGAATGTTTGCCGTTAAGTGGGGGCTCGTTTATTCGGTTGCGGGAAAGGACGCTTTTCTCAACGCCTTGCAAAGTGCCGCATACCGTATCGACGGTGTTGCAACTTCGGGAGAAGTCACGTTCAATCTCAGCCAAAAAATCGTGATTGCGCTTTCACAGAATATTTCGTGCCTGTTGCCGACAACAAAACAGCTTACGGCGATAAGCAATGTCGGAATTTCAGTTGCGGCGTTCCTTGTTTTGGCTGTCGTTTTGTATCTTTTCAGAGGCGAACGGCTCGACGGAGCGTTCGTTGCGCTGATGCTCACGGTTGCGTGCATACCGTATTTGCGCTATGCCGTTTTGCTCAACCATTCCACCATGCATTATTTTTTCACCTACAGAGCCCAGACGGCAACGGTTATGGCGTATATTGCGATATTGGCGTATCAGTTGAACTTGTCCTACGCTTTGCACGGAAATAAAAACAAAAGTCGAAAAAAGAAAGCAAAATCGCACCGAAAGTGAGGCGGTGATTATGGATTTTGATAAAATCGAATTGACAATTCTTATGCCCTGCCTGAACGAAGAAAAGACAATAGGGCAATGCATTAAGGAGGCACAGGCGTATTTGGAAGAAACGGGCTGCCGAGGCGAAATTCTGATTTCCGATAACGGCAGTGTCGATTCGTCCGTGCAAATTGCCGAAGCCTCGGGTGCTCGTGTTGTTCATTGCGAAAAAAAGGGCTACGGCAACGCTCTGCGCTGCGGATTTCGCCATGCCGAGGGTACCTTCGTTATTTTCGCCGACAGCGATATGTCTTATGATTTTTATAATTTGGGCGAAATTCACGAAAAGCTCCGAAACGGCTGTGATTTGGTTGTCGGGAACAGATTTGTTACTCCGCCCGTGCGAGAAGCAATGTCTTTTTCGCACCGCTTGGGCGTTCCCTTGTTGTCGCTTCTCGGCAGGCTTCGTTATCATTGCGACGTTCGCGATTTTCATTGCGGACTGAGAGGCTTTCGCAAGGAAGCCCTTGACTCGCTTGACCTGAAAGCCGAGGGAATGGAATTTGCCACCGAGATGATAGGGAAGGCAAGTCTTGCGGGACTTAAAATTGAGCAGGTTCCCGTTGTCCTGCGTCCCGACGGAAGAGGCGGCAGCTCACATCTGCGCACCGTGCGTGACGGCTGGCGGCACATTCGCTGGATGCTCTTTGAATAGATTTTATGCATAATCGAGACGGACAAAACCGATTGCTTCAATTGCGTGCCGTTGGGCATGCTTTTGCTAAATTAAATACGTAATTATTCAAGAAAGACTGTAAAAAGCAACAAGTTTTTTACAGCCTTTTTTGTGTTTGTTTTCCGTTGATAAATCGTTTCAGGTGCAAATTTCATAAAAACGCAAAAATTTCGCCATTTAAAAATCCGCCCCCTTTCGAGAGCGGATTTTTGCAAAACTATTCGATTAGCTTATTTGAACATAGCAATGAATGCCGAGGGGAGTTCTTTGACCCAGATAATAAAATCCTTTACGATTCTTATTATCCATTTGATAAGATTGAGTATGAATCTGAACAGACAGCAGGTGTCGGGATCCTCTGCTCCGCACTCGGTGCATTCGCCGAGCTTGTAATTGTGTTCGTTAACCGTCACGGTAACGCTCGTCGTGTTGCCCTCAAGGTCGGTTACGACAACGACTACCTCGCCGTTTGCCGCGTCAAGAGTGTAATTGCCGCCTACATCGGGAACAAGTCCCACGCCGTTTGCGGTAACGCTCTTTATTCCGCCGTTATCCGAAGCGGTGAAGGTCTTACCGTCACAGTAAGTCTCACCCGCTCCGATGCCTGAAATCACGGGAGCCTCGATGTCCGTCCACTTCGCCTTAACGGTGATGCTTTCAACGGTATCATCGGAAGCAAGCTCTTTGTACTGCGTATTTTCGCCGACTTCGGTACCGTCAACAAACCAGCCGTCGAAGCGGTAGCCTTTCTTTTCGGGGGTAACAACGTCTTCAAGCACCACGGTGTACCATGAAATATTTTCCTTTGCGGCAATTTCGCCCGCACCGTCGGTGTCGAAATTCACGGTGTATTTGTTTTCACTCCACGTTGCCTTGACCTCGATGCTGCCGACGCTGTCATCGGCAACAAGGTCTTTGTAGCGCGTTTCGGCGGTAACCTCTTTGTCGCCGACATACCAGCCCTCGAACGTGTAGCCGTCTCTTTCGGGCACGGGATTGTATTTAAGCACAAAGTCGTCCCAGGTAATTCTTATGCCCGTCGAGCCGCTTACGTGTCCGCCGTTTCCGACAAATCTGACATCAAATCTCTTGGGGTCCCACTTTACCTTGAGCGTAATCGACATCACCTTGTCATTCTCGACAAGCGTGCCGTATTCGGTTTTTGCCGAAACATAATCCTCACCGTTATACCAGCCGTCAAAGATGTAGCCCTGCTTTGTCGGGTCGCTTATGCCCTCGAGCACGTCGCCCGTCCACTTAACGCCCGTCTTGTC
>CAYNUD010000151.1:0-3445 GCA_964400315.1 uncultured Clostridium sp.
CTGTTTTTTTATAAATCGGTATGAATTTTCTAATACAGATTTAACGGAAAAATAAACTCGGTCTATTATAATTCACCGTTTACCAGTGAAAGGGCTTCGTCTTTTGTTATTCCCAGAGCAAAGGCAAGTTGTTCGCCGACAATTCGTCTACCGTCATTGAGAGAACGTTCATCGGCCGCGCGAAGTTTTTTGTTTTCGGCCTTACTTTTTTTCTTTTGTGCAAAAATCAGCTTTATCATGGAAACAATTTCGGCACAGTTTCCGCTTTTGAGAATTCGGGCAAATTTTTCTTGTCTGAGTCTGTCATCCTCAATCCAATTGCATTCAACGCAGGCCGATAAAATTTCCTTAGCTGTAACGGCATTAATAGGTATTCCGAGCTTGTCATCATCACCGTCAAACGGATGATAAACTGTGGAATTCGGCTCAAAAACCGGCTTCAGCACATAATAGAGCTTTTCCGTGCCGCCGAACTTCATCGGACGGATTTCCGATATACGGCAAACACTGCACCCCGCATATACAACTGTATCTCCCGTGTTGTACGGCATACTCTCACCTCTTTTATATTTACATTTTATCATATTTTAAAAAATAATGTAATGGGGATGTTGCACAAAAACACCTGTGACCGTATTGTGTAAAAATAACGGTGAAAACTCGACAAAAAAGTATGATTTTGTTCTTTTAAGAATCGAAATTGTGCAGTATAATCAAATTACGACAAATGCCTGATAATTTTTTGTTGAAAAATTTAAGGCACTATGCTATAATTAGCTTGCCGCAGTCGATATATAAAAATATAACTTCTTTCGTATAATGAAGTGACTGTTTAGGCTATGGGACAAAAAAACGGGGTTCGCTGTAAAAGCGAAAAAACAAAAACGGGGGACAAATATGCAAAAGAATACAAAAAAAATGATATCCGATACTTTTGTCGAATTGCTTGAAAAAAAGCCGTTTGACAAAATTACCATTAAGGATATCGTTGAAACTTGCGGAATCAACAGAAACACTTTCTATTACTATTACAGTGACATTTACGATTTGCTCGAAGAAATTTTCAAAAACGAAATGAGCGAGCTAGTTCATGTTCACAAAAACGGAGGTTCTTGGCTCGTATCGTTTTTGAAAGTCGGCAATGTTGCATATTCACACAAAAAGCTGATAAACAACATCTGTTCATCACGCAGTTATGACTATTTTTCAAACTATATGTATAAATCCTGCAAATACATAATCGTTGATTTTGTTCAGTCTCTTGCGGAGGGAATGAATGTTCCTGATAAGGATATTGAATTTATCGCTTCCTTTTATGAATACGCATTTTTCGGTATTATTTCCGAATGGTTCAGAACGGGAATGCGTGAGGAGCCCGCAGAACTGATAAATCAGTTTTGGCTGGTCGTCGATAATGTAAGGCACTCACTTAAAAGGAGTGAACGGCGTGCAAAATACGGTGAAAACGCTATATGAGGACGATTGCATAGTAGTTTGCGTGAAACCTGCCGGATTGCTCAGTCAAGCCGGCGATAGTCAAAGTATGATATCGCTTCTCAATGATTATTTTGCCGAAACCGAACAAAATGCGCAAGCCTATTCCGTACACCGACTTGACAAAGAGACCGGCGGAGTTATGGTTTTTGCGAAAAATGCAAAATCGGCGGCATTTCTCAGTGCTGAGGTGCAAAATCATAGAATGAAAAAGCGGTATTTTGCCGTGATAAAAGGCGTACCCGAAGAAAAAAGCGGAACATTCACGGATTTGCTTTTTCGCGATAAGCAGAAGAATAAGACTTTTGTCGTCAAGAGAATGCGAAAGGGTGTTCGAGAGGCGGTTCTCAATTATGAGGCGCTTGCCGAAAAAAACGGCTTAACGCTTGTTTCGGTAACGCTCGGTACGGGCAGAACGCATCAAATACGGGTTCAGTTTTCGAGCCGAGGTATGCCCCTTGTCGGTGACGGACGTTACGGCGGCGGAGCTGGACAGCTTGCGCTTTTTGCTTACGGATTGGAGTTTTGTCATCCGAAAACGGGCGAAAGAATGACATTTTCCGCATTGCCCGACTTATCGGAATTTCCGTGGAATGAATTTGATATCAAATAACAAACCCGCACGGCCGACACAAAAATCGGCTTGTGCGGGTTAATTTTTTGTAACGGCTGAGAACAATAAAGCTTCTATTGTCGATTTGTTAAAAGGACATACACTTTTATTCCGATTTAGAGCTCTTCTTCAGCTCTCAACTTTGTAGGAAAAGGGCCTTATGTCATCATATATCTCACTATCCTCGACTCGTTCTTGAACAAGCCTATCTAATATTTCATGCATATTTTTAAGCTGTCTTCCAAATTCATCCGGCATTGTATTTTCTCCAACAATTATCACCTCATCAGCATCGCATTCGCTCCATAACAAATCCCAAAACGCGCCCCAATTTGCCCCATACCATTCGGGAAAATCAAAGGCAACTCTGATTCGCTCGTGCAGCTCACCTAAATATTTGCAGTCGGTTAAATCCAATGTAATTATCTTCTTATCTTCCATAAACAAATCCCCTTATATAATTTCGTAAAACGTTTCGTAATGATCGTATGTTACAAACATCAGTCCGTCATTTGACCACAATATTCTGTGCTTGTTTCTTTTTCCTTCGTAATAATTTATATCCGCTCCGTTATCTTCGTTTTTCGTGGCATTGCCTGCTTCGATTGATTTCATCGGTATAATAACACATCTGCAATGAAAATGCAACGGCGGTTGCGGGACAACATCCTCCGTTATTTGATAAATCTTTCCGTGATTCGAACTGCATTCAAAACAAGTCTTTAAATCAAGGGTGGCTATCCAATTCTTGTAATTTTTGCTTCGAATTTTGTCAATAGCTTTTTGAAAATCGAAAAGAAAAAACCAATCGAGCACGGAAAATCCGTGCTCGATTGGCAAAAGACAAACAAAGAAAATTATGGAGAATTCGATTATTCGTCGTCAGCGGCGGCCTTAGCTTCTTCAATGACCTTCTGAGCAACGTTTTCGGGAGCCGCTTCATAGTGGTCAAATACAAATGAGAAGTAACCTCTGCCGACTGTAACGGAGCGGAGAACGGTAGCAAAATCGCCCATTTCCGCCATGGGAACTTCGGCTACAAGCTCCTGCATTTTGGGGTCGTCCTCACAGGGACCCATGCCGAGAACTCTGCCGCGTCTCTTGGTAATATCGCCCATGATATCGCCGAGATTGTCACCGGGCATATAAGCCTTCAAAGAACCGTAAGGCTCAAGAAGCTTGGGATTCGCAAGGGGCATACCGTTCTTGTATGCAATCTTAGCGGCCGTCTTGAACGCCATTTCGTTGGAGTCAACGGGGTGAGATGAACCGTCGCAAAGAGTTGCCTTAAGTCCGACAACGGGATATCCCGCAAGGGGACCCTTGAGAATAGCCTCA
>CAYNUD010000152.1:0-3432 GCA_964400315.1 uncultured Clostridium sp.
ACAGATTTTCCGCATAAGGAGGGAGAATATTGAAATACGGTTTGATAGGCGAAAAACTTTCTCACAGTTATTCACGCGAAATACACGGAATGATATCCGACGGACCGTATGAACTGTATGAGATATCACGCGATAAACTTGAGGATTTTTTCGGAGAAAGGAATTTTTCTGCAATAAACGTTACGATACCGTATAAGCAGAGTGTTATTCCTTTGCTTGATGAAATATCAGACAGCGCAAAACGTATCGGGGCTGTCAATACGGTTGTCAATAAAGGAGGAAAGCTTTACGGTTATAATACCGATTACGACGGAATGAGGGCCCTTCTCGAACATGCAAAGATTAATATTAAAGGAAAAACAGTTGCAATTCTCGGCGCCGGAGGAACGTCGAAAACGGCAAAGACTTTGATGCATGACCTCGGAGCAAAAGAAATTTCAGTCGTTTCGAGAAGAAAGCAGGACGGTTGCATTACATACGGTGAGCTTTCGGCACGGCGTAAAGATATAAATATTATAATCAATACAACTCCCGTCGGAATGTATCCCAAAAGCGACGAAAAGCCTGTTGAGCTATCGGATTATCCTTGCGTTGAGGGCGTTGCCGATGTTATTTATAATCCTATGCGTACGTTATTAATTCAGGATGCCGAGGAAAGAAATATTGCTGCGGAAGGCGGATTATATATGCTTTGTTCACAGGCGGTATTCGCTTCGGCTCTGTTTAGAAACATTGAAGTTGAGAGTTCAGCGGTTAATGGTATATTTGAAAAGTTAAAGCGAAAAAAGTTAAACATTGTTTTTGTCGGAATGCCGACATCGGGGAAAAGCAGTGTGGGAAGAGTAGTTGCTAAAAAGCTTGGACGCGAATTTCTCGATATCGATACGCTGTTTGGAAAGAAATATAAAAAGTTACCTGCCGAATATATTCAAGAAAACGGTGAGGAACGATTCAGAATTCTTGAAAGTGAATTAATTTGCGATCTTTCCGATAAAACGGGTGTCGTTATAGCTACGGGCGGCGGAGCCGTGCTTTTGAAAAACAATATAAGACAATTGAAGAAAAATGGTATTGTTGTTTTTCTCGACCGCGATTTCAATGATCTTTCTCCCACAAGTGACAGACCTCTTTCTTCAACTGTCGAAAAGCTTAGAGAGCTTTATGCGAGAAGATATCCCATATACTGTGAAGCGGCGGATATTACGGTCAAGTGTCAAAGCGAACTTGAAGAAACCGCCGAAACCGTATTGAAGGAGTTGTATTTATGAAGATATTGATTTTAAACGGGCCGAATATTAACATGCTTGGAATACGTGAGCCGGAAATATACGGCAGAAAGAGCTATAATGACCTTGTTGAATCCATCAAGACGCATGCCGAAAATATAGGCGCCGAGGTCGTTTTTTATCAGTCAAATCATGAGGGTGCTCTTGTTGATGCAATACAGAATGCCTATTATGAAAAAATTGACGGGATAGTTTTTAATCCGGCGGCATACACCCATACAAGCATTGCAATTGCGGATGCGCTGAAAGCAGTCGGTATTCCTACAGTGGAAGTGCATATCAGTGATATTTCGTCCCGCGAAGACTTCAGAAAGATAAGCTATGTGCGGGATGTTGTTGCGAAAACGATAACGGGAGAGGGGTTTGACGGTTATTGTCATGCGATGGATTATTTAACGGAGCATATTGAAAAATGAGAGTAAAAATTAGTAAAAGTTACGTTGGCGGAACTGTGGTTGCGCCTCCCTCAAAAAGTTATGCGCACAGAATGATCATATGTGCGGCGCTTGCCGACGGTGAAAGCATTATACACGGAATATCGGAAAGCGATGATATGCGTGCAACACTCGGATGTGTGACATCCTTTGGAGGGAATTTCGAAAAAAATGCCGATACGGTAAAATTATACCGACGTGACGGATTTGAAAGTGAATCTGCCGTTTTCGATTGTCTTGAAAGCGCAAGTACGCTCAGATTTTTAATTCCGTTGGCTCTTGTATTTTGCAAAAAGGTTGTATTTAAAGGCACGGAAAAGCTTATTTCCAGAGGTATCGGGGTATATGAAAAGCTTTTTGAGGGAAAAGGCATATCGGTAAAAAAATCGCCTTGTGAATTTGAAATATGCGGAGAACTTTTGCCCGGTAAATATGAAATATGCGGAAATGTGAGCAGTCAGTTCGCAAGTGGGCTTTTGCTTGCACTGCCGCTTTTGAACGGTGACAGCACTCTCGTGATTACTCCGCCTGTTGAAAGCAGGCCGTATATTGATATTACTTTGGATGTTATGAAGCGTTTCGGCGTAAACATTGACGAAAACATTTCCGGAGAGTTTCATATTAAAGGCAATCAACATTATACGCCTTCGTGCGAAAGCGTTGAAGGGGATTGGTCCAATGCTGCGGCGCTTTATGCTTTTAATTATATCGGAGGAAATGTTGAGGTTTCCGCTCTCAAAGAGGAGAGTCGCCAAGGCGATAAGGTTTGCATCTCTTTATTTGAAATGCTGAAGTGCGAAAAGCCTGTTATCGATATATCAGATTGTCCAGATCTTGCGCCTGTTTTGTTTGCCGTTGCGGCTGCAAACAACGGCGGGATATTCACGGGAACCGGGCGTCTGAAGATAAAAGAATGTGACCGTGCCGGAGCCATGGCAGAGGAACTCCGAAAATTCGGAATAATCTCCGAAGTTGAAAAAAATCGGGTGATTATTTCAAAAGGAGAACTTTTGAAACCCGAAGAAGTTTTGCGGGGGCACAACGATCACAGAATTGTAATGGCGCTGACTCTTCTTTCTTCGCTTGTCGGCGGAGATATCGACGGTGCGGAAAGTATTAAAAAGAGCTATCCCGATTATTTCGAGGTGTTGTCTTCACTGGGATTGGAGGCAAAATATGAAGCTTGAACGCAACAAATCGATTTGTATTGTCGGTCTGGGGCTTATCGGCGGGAGTTACGCCGAAGCTTTATCGTCAAAAGGCTTTGAGGTCGGGGCATTGGATATTGATGAAAGATCGATTTCGTATGCTCTTGAAAAAGGCTTTATAAAACACGGTGCAACAAAACCTACAGGTGAATATCTCGGTCAATTCGATATATTGATTTTCGCTCTTTATCCGCATGCGTTTATTGATTGGATCGAAAAAAATCGGGATATGCTGAAATACGGTGCAATAATCACCGATGTTACCGGAGTGAAATGCGGCGTGGTTAACAAGATACAGAAAATGCTTCGCTGTGATCTTGAATTTATAGCGGCTCATCCTATGGCTGGTCGTGAAGTTTACGGGATTGAAAATGCTTCCAAAGATATTTTCAAAGACGCAAATTATATAATAACTCCAACCGAAAAAAACAGTCGGACGGCTATTGATATTTGTCGTTCTCTCGGAGAGGAATTGGGGTTTAAAACGATAACGGAACTGACATG
>CAYNUD010000153.1:0-3426 GCA_964400315.1 uncultured Clostridium sp.
ATTTTAACATAAGTGACTTTTTCTTTGCCTGCTTCAAAAATCTCAACAACAGGCTCATATTGACAAATACCTATGCAGCCCGTCTGTGAAACGGTTACCTTTTCAGCCAATCCCGCTTCGCTGACCTTTTCGACGAAAAGGTCAGCGAAGCGGGATTGGCTGAAAAGGTAACCGTTTCAGCCAATCCCGCTTCGCTGACCTTTTCGACGAAAGCGTTGAGTACGGGTCTTGCTCCCGCCGCAATACCGCAGGTAGCCATACCGACTACAACTCTTACATCACCCGTGCCCTCACGGAGAATGACCTTGTCCTTCATTTTTTCTCTGATAGCGGCAAGCTCAGCCAATGATTTCATAATATCTATCCTCTCTTTAAATGATTACATTATTATAAGGTTGAAGCGTATCCCTCTTTGAGATAATCCTCAATCCATTTTATGACCTCGTAGTTATCGAGCGGAACCTCTCCGAGCACTTGCCTGAGTTCTCCGGTATCAAGCTCAACTGTGCCCTTCGGCATTTTGTGAATAAAATGCCACTCGATATCGGGTGAACCCTGTATCAACACAATCACCGTTGATACCGTATCACCCAGCGGAGTAAAATCTATGCTGTTTTTACAGAACGAAGCCTTAACCCTTGTCCCATGATGCAACGGATTTTCTTTTTCGCTCACGGAGGATATCTCTATATCCCCGCCCGTCTGCTCTGCCGCAAGCTTCAAAAGCGGCACGCCGAGGCCCACACTGCGTGTGGTTCTCGTTGTGAAAAAGGGGTCGATAACGCCCTTGACCGCTTCGGGACTCATTCCGCAGCCGTCATCGGTTATTTCAACCGTAAGCGTATCTTCGGTTTCGTTCAGCGTAATTGAAACATTCTTTGCTTTCGCTTTAACTGAATTTCGAGCAATATCGAGAATATTCAGCGATAATTCTTTCATAAACCTCTGAGCCTTTCAAAAAGTGCTTTTCTTATTTCGGCATCGTCCGCACCGCAGTCAAGCTCAAAAAAATTGAGTCTGCCGCTGATATCCCAAAGATAATGGGCGTCGGACGAAACGACAATCGGCTTCCCGTTCAAAACGGGGTTTTTTTCAAAAAGTTCAGCCTGCCTGTCACCGTCGTGCAGCTCTGCGCACGGGAAATACGGCTGTTCGGGAAAAACTCCGAGAGTCGCTATTATTCCGTTAGCCTGTCTGTCGACATGAGCCGGATAGCATATCCCGCCGAATTTTCCAACGCAACTCGGGGCTTCGTCAATGCTTATTTGAGTTGCATTCGGCAAAAGCTCATCCTCGGTGCCGATAATCTCGTCATATTCATTCATGATAAGCTGTTCGCCGAAAATATCGGTACGGTTTTTTATACGGATACGTCGCGAATCAACATAGCGGTCAAATTCCGCCGCCTGCTCCTGCTCCTCAAACAGACACACAAGATGAATATCCTCCGCCGTTGTCAGTTCCATGCCCGCAACGGGTACTATTCCGTTGCGCTGAGCCACCTTAAAAAAAGCAGGACAGTTTCGGCATGAATTATGGTCGGTCAACGCCATTATATCAAGCCTTGCTACAACTCCCATGCCCGCAATGTTACACGGGGTCATGTCGTTGTCGCCGCAGGGTGAAAGGCAAGAATGCATATGCAAATCGTAGTAAAATTTCTTCATGTCAGAACGATTTGGAAAGAAGCGCCGCCGTCTCGTATGCGGTAAGCTTTGTTGAAATAACATTGATGCCCTTCAACGCCGCCGTCTGCGAAACGGAACGGTCAAGCTCGACTCCTTCGGCAAGAATTATACAGGAGACATCGGCAAGTGAAGCTACGGCAACGATATTGATGTTGGACATAATGGTTATCCACGCATCATCCGCCTTGGCTCTGCCCATGACCCAGCTTAATAAATCTCCGATATAAACACCTTTGATTTCTCTTTCGCCGTCAGGCAATGACACCGCGTTGAAGCCGCTGACAGCGGCAAGCTCATTTACCGTCATCCTTCACACCTCCGTCATAGTTCTTTATATACTTTTTTATAAGCTCCTTATAGGCGATTATGCAGTCGTTTCTGTCTGCATTGCCCATAACTATATCCTCGGCAAAGGCACGGCAACTCGGAGCACCGCATGAGCCGCAGTCAATACCGGGAAGCTCTTTCCTGACCGACTGAATACGGGACATGAGCCTCATGGATTCTCCGATATTGTCGCTCAATCGGTTTAGGGGATGATAATTCGGAAAATCGGAAAAGAACCGTTTTTCGGGAATGTAACCGTCCTCCTGCTCCATTCCGTTGAGTGAAACGGGCATATACCGTCTGAGCGTATGAAGCCTGTTCTTTGCCACATACGGATTTTCAATCGTAAGCACACCGCCGACGCAACCGCCGGGGCAGGCGTTAAGCTCAACAAAATCAACGGGCGGAATATTTCCGTTTTCGATTTGGTCGAGCACCGAAATCACATTGTTGATTCCGTCGGCCGCTATAATTTTATCGGTGAGCAGCGCCGAACCCTCACCGCCGCAGATTGCCCAGCTCAAGCCTATCTTTCCCGCCTGAGTGGTTACCGTCTTCTCGCCGTCATGCTTCATGACGTTTATCAGCTTCATGTATACCTCGCTCATCGAAACGGCAAGGTCAACCTCGCTCTTATAGCTTCCGAAACCGTTTTTGATGTAGCTGACCTTGGCGGGGCAAGGCGAAATGAAGCAAATTCCGATGTCGTCTCGGGTGAGCTGCGGATACTTCTGCTTTGCTTCCTCTATTGCCATTGATGCCGCAACCTCCATGGGGGGAAGAAGAGGTATCAAATTGTCTTTGAGGAACGGAAATCGCAGAACTATAAGCCTTGTTATAACCGGACACGCCGTGCTTATAACGGGCTTCTTTATGCCGTGCGTTTCAAGATACACTCTCGTATATGCCGAAACAACCTCAGCGGCTCTCGAAACCTCGAAAACGTCGTCGAAGCCGATGTCGAGCAAGCCTTGAAGCACAATGTCGATATCTTCAAGATTATCGAATTGAGCAAAGAGCGACGGAGCCGGCAAGGCAATTTTATACTTGAAGCGATTTATCTCATCAAGCGAATTAAAACTGCTCTTTTTTGCACCGTGAGTGCATTTCCTGATGCATTCGCCGCAGTCTATACAACGTTCGGAATCAATCTCGGCACAGCCGTTACGCACTCTTATCGCCTCTGTCGGGCAATGCTTCATGCAAGTGGTACAGCCGGTACATTTATTAGGGTCGAGCGATACGGAATGGATATATGTATTCAAAAATACACTTCCTCTCAATCAATAATCGACCGCCATGGTTATTGTGGTTCCTTTACCGACAACGGAATCTATCTCCATTTCATCGGTATATCTTTTCATATTCGGCAAACCCATTCCCGCACCGAAGCCAAGTTCCCGCGCTTCGG
>CAYNUD010000154.1:0-3360 GCA_964400315.1 uncultured Clostridium sp.
TCCACCAACCCCACAAGATTCCAGCACCCCGTTGCAGGCACCTACAAAAAGTGGTGCGTTGAAAACGGCGTTAAGTACTTCTCCGTTGCTTCCGGCGGCGGAACAGGCAGAACGCTTCACCCCGACAACATGGCGGCCGGTCCGTCCTCTTACGGCATGACCGATACCATGGGTCGTATGCACTCCGATGCTCAGTTTGCAGGTTCATCCTCCGTTCCCGCTCATGTTGAAATGATGGGACTTATCGGCATGGGTAACAACCCCATGGTCGGTGCTACGGTTGCTTGTGCCGTTGCTGTTGAAGAGGCTATGAAGTAAGAGCACTTCAATGTCGATATAATCAGAATTCAAAAGGCTGTCACCAATCGAAATGATCGGTGACAGCCTTTTTGCTATTTTTTGTTTTTAATGCGTGCCCAATATTCTGCTGCGGCACGCTCCGTTTTATTATCACCGAATTCGTAATAGCGGCGATTTTTTATTGCATCGGGTAAATATTGCTGGTCGACCCAGTGTCCTTCATATTCATGAGCGTATTTATAGAACTGACCTTTGTTGGGATTGTCCTCTCCGTCATAGTGCATATTTTGAAGTTGTCTTGGTACAGGCCCCGTTTTGCCAGCCTTTATATCTGCGGCGGCGGCATCGAGAGCTTTATACGCGCTGTTGGATTTCGGGCTTGTCGCAACAAGTACAACGGCATCGGCAAGAGGTATCCGAGCCTCCGGAAGTCCGAGCATCATAGCGGAATCTACGGCAGCATTTACGATGGGAATTATTTGCGGATAGGCAAGTCCGACATCCTCACAGGCACATACAAGCAGACGACGGCAGGCAGAGGGCAGGTCACCGGCCTCAAGGAGTCGCGCGAGATAGTGCAGTGCGGCATCGGGGTCCGAACCGCGCATGGATTTTTGATATGCGGAGATTATATCGTAGTGCTCATCGCCGTCACGGTCGTAACGCATAGAGCTTTTTTGAGTGAGGGCTTCGGCGTTTTCGAGAGTGATGAGTCGTTTGCCGTTTTCTGGCTTTGCGGCAAGAACGCAAAGTTCCACGCTGTTAAGCGATTTACGGACATCTCCCGCACCGGCGCGGGCAATGTGGGAATAAACGCCGTTCTCAACGATAAACTCTTCTCCTCTTTCTTCCGCAAGCTTTTCAAAAGCGCGGCGAACCGCTTTTTCCGCTTCGTCGGGAGTAACGCTTTTAAATTCAAACACCGTGGAACGGCTGAGAATCGCGCTATATACATAAAAATACGGATTTTCGGTAGTAGAGGCGATGAGAGTTATCGCGCCGCTTTCGATATATTCGAGCAGAGTTTGCTGTTGCTTTTTGTTAAAGTACTGTATCTCATCAAGAAAAAGCAGTATTCCGTTGCGGGCAATAAGGGTGTCGAGTTTAGCAATCACATCCTTGATATCACCTGTTCCCGCCGTTGTACCGTTGAGCCGAACGAGGTGGCGGTCGGTCTTTTTGGCAATTATGCTTGCCAAGGTGGTTTTTCCGACTCCGGGAGGACCGTAAAATACCATGTTGGGCAGTTCGCCCGATTCGATTATATTACGCAACGGCTTGCCCGATGCAAGCAGATGGGTTTGACCTACCATTTCATCGAGCGTTTTAGGTCTTAGTCTGTCGGCAAGCGGTGAAGACATATTATCGCCCCTTTCAAATATATAAGTATATCACAAAACTCAAATAAACGCAACTGCCAAGGAATATAATAGTTAATATATTAAATGTTCGGTACGGAATGTTTTTTGACTTTTCGGTTCATAATAACTTTTGATGTGAACGGCACGACATTCGAATCAACAGAAAAAACGAGAAAAATTCAGCAAATTAAAGGAAAACGGAGATTTCGGCGGATAAACTGAGAAATCAAATTCGATTTGACCTTTTTTGACCTTTGACCTTTTGCATTACGGTGGCTATAATATAGTCAAAGATCAAAGAAAGTCAAAGTCAAAACCAAAAAAGAGGAAGTGATGATGTGAGCTTAAGCAACCAAATAGCGAGAATGCTCATGGAAATGTTGGAGAGTGACGGTACTACGGAAATTCAACGCAACGAGCTTGCACAAACTCTCGGATGCGTGCCTAGCCAGATAAATTATGTAATTGCTTCACGCTTCACTCCCGAGCAGGGCTATATTGTCGAAAGCCGCAGGGGGGGCGGCGGATATATCAAGATAACGAGAGTTAGGCTTGATGCACCGGCGGCAATAATGCATACGGTAAATTCCATAGGAGATTCCGCTGATTTTCAAACCTGTCGGGCGCACATACTCAATCTGCACCATGCAGGGGCGCTCGATGCGAAATCCGCTCGGATTATGCTTGCGGCGCTGAGCGAAAATTCGCTCAGAGTATTGCCCTCACCCGTGAGAGACGGCGTGAGGTCGTCGATTTTCAAACAAATGCTGCTTACGGCAGACGGAAAGGATGATAGATAATGTTATGTCAGAACTGCGGTAAAAACGAAGCAACCACTCATATTAAGCAAATAATTAACGGGGATATGGCAGAAAGCCATCTTTGTGCCCAATGTGCAAAAAGTCTCGGATATTCGGATGTCTTTTCGGGCTTCGGTCTTGACCTTTCCGAATTGCTCGGAGGATTCTTCGGTGATATGATGCCCTCGCTTAGAGGTAAAAAAACAGAGAGATGTCCCAAATGCGGAACGTCGTTCAACGACATTGTTCGTAGCGGCAAAGTAGGTTGTGCCGAATGCTATAGAACGTTTTATGACGAGCTTTTGCCTTCGATACAACGTATTCACGGCAGAATAAAGCACAATGGGAAGTCAAGCCATGCGGTGGTGGAAAAGCCCAAGACGGAAACAACGGAAGAAAAAATAGAAAGACTTAAATCCGAAATGGATAAAGCGATTGCCGCACAGGAATTTGAGCAGGCGGCAAAACTGAGAGATGAAATCAAAGGTCTTAAAGGAGGGGAAACAAAATGAGCAAGTGGTATACGGAAAAGGGTGAACAGGGCGATATAGTTCTCAGTACAAGAATAAGGCTCGCGAGAAATCTTAATGAATTTCCGTTTCCCTCAAAGTTGGATTCGGCAGGAAGAGAAAAGGTGAGTTTGGCCGTAAGAGATGCGCTTTTCAGCGAAAGCAGTGATTTGAATTATATAAAAATGAGCGACCTTACCGAAATTCAAGCGGTATCTCTTGCCGAAAAGCATTTGATAAGCCCCGAATTCGCTTCACGCAGAGAGGGCGCGGCGCTTCTGCTTTCGGCGGATGAAAGTATGAGCATAATGCTTTGCGAGGAGGACCATATCAGAATACAGGCGATAAAGTCGGGACTTGCACTTGAAGAAGCATACGAGGAAGCCGATA
>CAYNUD010000155.1:0-3337 GCA_964400315.1 uncultured Clostridium sp.
TCCCGCACCGGCAGATGCCGCCTCAATGATGCTTCTTAAAGAACAGCTTAATGATGTGCTCAAAACTCTTACTCCGAGGGAGGCACAGGTGCTCCGTCTGCGTTTCGGTCTCGAGGGCGGACATCCTCATACGCTTGAAGAGGTTGGCGAGATTTTCAATGTTACGAGAGAGAGAATCCGTCAGATAGAAGCAAAAGCCCTTAGAAAGCTCCGTCATCCGAGCAGAAGTAAAAAGCTCAAAGATTTTGTTGATTAAAATTAAACGGCGTTCGAAGCGGTATAGCCTTGAACGCCGTTTTTGCAATCGGTCAATAATTTATATCATGTATTATGTATTTGAAATAACGAACAATGCGTGCGAGCAGGAGTATCCCGCTTCACCTTTTAGCCCGTCGTCGCAGTAGCAACCGATATTCGGATGCGTCGGTTGTGGCTAAAGAAACATGTGTGCTTCGGCAGTCGTACAGAATGTTTTTGACAGATAGGTCGGTTATCGGATTTACCGCTCGCTTCGTTTTAGCCGCCGATAGCATCAATGTAATATGTCGTGTCCTGTGATGCATAGACTGAAGCGGGCGTGAACGCGATAATAACCGCAAGAAAAGCCGAAATAAAAAGCAAAAAATTCAATTTTAGTCTTTACAAATCCGAAAAATGTGGTAAACTATTATATGTTCATATATATATTCGGAGGCATAGCTCAGCCGGTCAGAGCGCCTGCTTCACACGCAGGAGGTCACAGGTTCGAACCCCGTTGTCTCCACCAAAAAGAGTCTTTTGTCTATCGGGCAAAAGACTCTTTTTCAAATTAAGTTATTTATTTATGGCAGAAGAAATCTTGTCAGCCAATCCTTTGATGCTGAAATCGTATCCGCCCGAAACGCTTTTTGATTTGAGAATTGAATACTTGTCACTTCTGCCGAGTTCTTTTGTGGGTATGTGCTCGATTTTTTGTATGAGTTCGGCAAAAGTTTCGGTTTGTTCGGTCATTAGATCAATGCTGAATTTTTCGAATTCTTGACTTTCGCTCACAACGCAGAGATAATACGGGGCCGGTACAAGACTGATTTCGGGAATACCCATTGTAAAGAAATTCTGACCCTCACCGAAGTGAAGAGCATTGTGTCCCCTAAGTGTCAAGGTGCGAACGGTTTTTCTGTCTTTTACGGTGTCGATATAGAGCTTGTCCATAAATTTATTGCCCGTATATACGATTTCAACTTCGGGTTTTCCGGTGCATTTGTATTCACCGTCAACATCACGCCATTCCATACAACCCAAGTGTTCTACGGTAAGATTGGCAACACATTTTGCATGACCTTTTTTGCCGTCCCACAAATCGCGGTGCATCGCAAGCCAACGGGATCCGGATTGGAACGCTCCCGTTCTAATATCCTGAAAATGCGGCAGACGAAAATGACCCGTGGTGAAAACGAAAATATGCGTTCTTTCAAGTTCGGCATGCTTAACGTTTTTTATAAGTTGTAAAAGCGCTATCGGGCCGTTTTCTTCAACGCAGTTTGTGCCGTCGGTATGGGTGTTTACGATAACGTTTTCATGTTTGTTTTTGCCTTCGATTATGCAATAAAAGCTTTCGGTAAAAGCGCGCTCCTCAATTTCGGATTCGAGGACGAATTTAGCCTTTTTATGTGCCAACGCCGCTTCGGTAATTGTTTTGCCGTCGGTTTCGTTTACCCACAGCATCGGGATTTTTTGATAATCCGAAATAAAAGAAAGATACTGTCCCTTAACGCAATCGTCGTGCAGACCTTTCCAAATGAGAATAGCAGCTTTCGCTCCGGTAAGTTTTGAGATGATTCCGTTAAAGCATTGAACAAAGCTTGTTATCACGGGTCCCTCATATTTCGATTCGAGAACAACATCTTCCGGATAGCTTGTACGCTTGTCAAAGGCGATTTCACTCGGAATAAAGTTAACGTTCGCTACGTCGAAAACAGCGATTTTTCCTTTGACATCCTTGATTTCCGATAAGCCCGATATATAGACAAGCTCATCTGTAATACCCTCGGCATCGGTTTCGCCCGAATATGGATAAGCCGAGGAGACAGGGATACTGATTTTTTCATCACCGTCAAGGATTTCAATTGATGAATGCTTTTCTTCCCAACGTCTGAAATAAAACGGGTCGCTGTATACGGGAATATCCATTTTAGCAATTTCGCTTTTCAGCCATTTGATAAATTCGCTGTGGGCTTTGTTGCCCGTCAGTCTTGCACCGAGAGAATTCATTTTGTTCATTCCCTCGAGCATTTCTTCTTTTGAAACATTAAAATTCATGATTACGCCTTCCCCAAATAAGTATTTGAGTTCATTATAATCAATAAATTATTGAAATGCAACAGAAAAGTCGCTGTTGCCGAAAAACAGTACAAAACCGCTGGATTTTACAGCATTTTGGCATCTGAAAGTCAATATTGACAGCGCACTTCAAAATCGGCGAAAAATCTTAAAACAGTTGTTAACCGACGGTTTCAAAGCTTTTGTGTAATTTAAGGGGGCG
Organism: uncultured Clostridium sp.; assembly: GCA_964400315.1. GTDB lineage: Bacteria > Bacillota > Clostridia > Oscillospirales > Acutalibacteraceae > CAG-177. The sequence continues at coordinate 2,522 of CAYNUD010000155.1, forward strand.
TACATTTTTAATTATAAGTTTTTAGCTATGTGCGTGATCGTATGCTTTTTGGATTTCTTTCGGTAGCCGGTCGGGCAGTAACTTGCGTATTTCTGTATCGCCGCCTTGATTAATGGCTTCCTCATAAAACCAGCACTTAAATTTCAGCATATCCAACACCTTGTTCAGATGTTCGATCTCTGCCTCGACGGTTTCCTTTTGCTTTTGGAATAACTCTCTGCGCTGTTCATATGTATCCGGTCCTTGCTGACACCAATCAATGAACTGTTTGATGTCTTTTAGCTCTAAACCGGATTTTTTCAGACATTCGATAATCCGTAACGTTTCGATTTCTCTGTCTCCAAACTTACGAATGCCGGATGAGCGTTCAATCTCCGGAAAAAGTCCTTGCTTATCATAGTAGCGCAAGGTGGAGATGGGCAAATTAAACATTTCCGATACCTGTCCTATACTATACATTCTGTCCCTCCGAAAAAAATTACGGTTTTTTTGCAAAAACTATTGACCTAAAGTCAAGTTCAGGTAGTATTATTATATCGAAATATTCATAACAATGCAATAGATAATCGTAGCCGCAACCGATGCTTCCGAAACAAATCGGGTTCGGATGCGTAGAATAAGGAGGAGTGGCATGAACAACTTTATTTATGAAAACAAAACCAAGGTCTATTTCGGCAAAAACGGCGTAAAGGAGCATTTGAGCCGTTTGCTGAAAAACTACGGAGATACCGTCATGCTGGCATACGGCGGCAGTTTAATGATACGGCGCCCACCGAGATCTACACTCTTTCCCTACCCGACGCTCATCCGGCATTC
>CAYNUD010000156.1:0-3318 GCA_964400315.1 uncultured Clostridium sp.
CGACCATTAGAACCTGAATCTAACGCGTCTGCCAATTCCGCCATACCCGCATATTGTTGCTCCGCAAATTTTACACGGCGGGAGCTTACCGAGGCGATGCCCTTAGGCTGATATCGCATTCCGCTTTTTCGGCACGGTTACCGCAGATGAAGCATTCTTCACCTTAGTAAAAAGAGGATTCCGTTGAAGGAATCCTCTCTTGGTGCGAGAGACGGGACTTGAACCCGTACGGGATTACCACACGCCCCTCAAACGTGCGCGTCTGCCGATTCCGCCACTCTCGCGTTCGTTGTTCCTCTCGGAACGTTGACTATTATATCAAAGACCTGCGTGGATGTCAAGCGTTTTTTGAATTTTTTTGAGATATTTTTTAAATTTCTTCTTCGTATATTTTTTCGCTGATTTCTTTGAACACCGGAGCACAGCTCACTGCTCCTTCGCCGCCGTTCTCTTTTAGTATTACCACTGCATATTTCGGGCTTTCAGCAGGGAAATATCCCGCAAACCACGCATTATAGATTTCTCCGCTTTCATCGCTTTTCCCCGTTTGTGCAGTTGCCGTTTTTCCCGCAGAGGTAACAATATCGCTTTTTGCGCGTTTTCCGCTGCCGTTATTCACAACTTCTTTCAAAAAGTCCGAGAGGAGTCTTGCCGTAGCGGATGAAATGATTTTTTTCTTTTCCGTATAATGTGATGCTCTTATCATCTCGCCGCTTTCGTTAACCTCACCCTCAAAGAGATATGCGGGCAAATGCTCTCCGCCCCTTGCAATTGTCGCTGTCATGGTACATATTTGCAAAGGCGTTGCGGTAAGTGCTCCTTGACCGAAAGAAATATTTGCAATTGCCGCTTTGGAATCAAGTTCTTCGACCTTCGGCAGATTTCCCGCGTTGGATTTTATTCCGCTTGCGATAACCGTTTCAGTTCCAAATCCGAATTGTTCCGCTGTTTGTATTATTTTATCTTTTCCGACCTCCATGGCAAGCGCCGCAAAATAGGTGTTACAGGAATTTGCGACTGCACTTTTCATATCGACTGTACCGTGACCGTCTTTTTTGTGACAATTGAAGGTTACTCCGTTGTATTCGGCACTGCCCGTGCATTTATATTCGAAATCGGCGGTTATACCATTTTCCAAAGCGGCGGCGGCGACAACCGGCTTAAAAACCGAACCTACGCTGAACGGAAGCAACACGCGATTTATCAAGGGCGAATCGGCATTCTCGAGGCTTTCCGCAATATTATCTGCATCAAATGCAGGCCTTGAAGCCATTGCCCTTATCGCGCCGCTTTCAATATCCATAACAACAGCGCATCCCTTTTCGATTCCCGAAGCATCAAGCGCTTCCTCGGTTATACGCTGAATACTGCGGTCAATGGTCAGAACGACGCCCGTATTGCTGTTCCCCTCGGTCAAAATTTCAATTCCGGAGCCGAGAAACATCTCGCCGTTCGCGCCGGCAAAAAAACGCGCTTTTACGGTAGAATTTCCACTGCTCAAAAGGTCATCATATGCTTTTTCTATTCCGCTTATACCTCGTCCTTGCGAATCCGTATATCCAATCACATGGCAGGCAAGTCGGCTTTCCGAATATCTTTTCGGCGTTGCGATTATCTTGATATCTTCGCTCCCTTCGTTGGGACTGTCTGTCTTGTATGCTACGGGACTGCCCTTTTTTATACGCTCTCTTGCCGCTTCGAGAATCTGCGGAGTGAGCATTGAAGCAAGCTGTATTGCCGCCTGCGCCGTAGGTTTTGCCACTACGGTATATTCTTGTTCGGAATTCGTAAGTGTTCTCAGCTTGCAGTCGTATACCGTGCCGCGTATTTCCGCTATTTCAATCGACTTTGATGAAGGCGTGTATGCGGCTTGCGTTTCATCCGTTGCGAGTTTTTCCATACGAAAAGCGACCGTTGCAAACAAGGTCAGCAAAGCCGTGAATACCGAAGCTACTCTCTTTTTCAAAAAAATCCCCCCGTGTTAGTTATTACACGGGGGGAGAAAAATATTATACATTGAAGCGGAAAAGTACCACGTCTCCGTCTTTCATCACATATTCCTTGCCTTCACTGCGAACAAGGCCCTTTTCCTTCGCAGCGGTCATTGAACCAAGCTCTATAAGGTCCTCGTAAGCGATGACTTCGGCTCTGATGAAGCCTCTTTCAAAGTCACTGTGGATTTTTCCCGCCGCCTGCGGTGCCTTTGTGCCCTTTTTGATTGTCCATGCTCTTACCTCGGGCTGACCCGCCGTAAGATAGGATATGAGACCGAGAAGCGCATAGCTCTTTTTAACGAGCAAATCAAGTCCTCCGCTCTCGATGCCGAGCTCCGAGAGGAACATTTCTTTTTCTTCCTTATCAAGCGAGGCGATTTCCGCTTCAAGCTCCGCACAAATCGGCAGAACCTCGCTACCCTCAGCCTTTGCAATCTCGCAAACTTTCTTGTAATTTGCATTGCTGTCGATGCCGTTTGCAAAATCGTTCTCGCTCATGTTGCAGGCGTATATAACGGGCTTTGCCGTGAGCAGAGCGATTTCGGAAAGCCAAGACTTTTCGTTTTCGTCGCATTCGAGATTTCTTGCGGGAACATTCTCTTCAAGCGATTTTTGCAGTCTTTTGAGAAATTCAAGCTCACCTGCAAGGCTTTTGTCGCCCTTGAGAGCCTTTGCAACTCGGTCGATTCTGCGTTCGACCATTTCGATATCGGAAAGGATAAGCTCAAGATTTATTGTTTCGATATCTCTTTCGGGGTTAATGGTTGCATCAACATGAACGATATCGTCATCCTCAAAGCAACGGACAACATGAATTATCGCATCGACTTCACGAATATGAGACAAAAATTTATTTCCGAGTCCCTCTCCTCTTGATGCGCCGCGCACAAGGCCCGCAATATCAACAAATTCAATGAAAGCGGGAGTTATTTTGACGGGGTTATAGAGCTGTGCGAGCTTATCAAGTCTTTCATCGGGCACAGAAACAACGCCGACATTCGGTTCTATTGTGCAAAAAGCGTAATTTGCGGACTGCGCACCTGCGTTGGTTATGGCATTAAAAAGCGTACTCTTGCCGACATTAGGCAAGCCCACGATACCGAGCTTCATATTATAATTCCTCCGTTATGTTTCTAATTATCTATTATATATTAAAGTGTTAAAAAAAACAACAGAAATTTCAAAAATCAGAGATTTTGTAATTTTTTATTTTTGAAGTACACTTGACCTTTTTATTGCTGTATGTCATAATATCTACAAAAAATGACAAAAAGGATGAGCAATATGACCGACAAGGAACAACTTGAAGTTTGGAAGCAGGGCT
>CAYNUD010000157.1:0-3294 GCA_964400315.1 uncultured Clostridium sp.
TCGCAAAAAAATTCGAGAGCACGGGTGTGCAAATAGAGGACCTTATTTCAATCGGAACTCTCGGCTTGATAAAGGCGGTCAATACGTTCAGACTGTCGAAAAATATTAAGCTTGCAACATATGCATCCCGCTGTATAGAAAACGAAATACTTATGTATTTGCGGAAAATAAATCCGTCAAAGGTCGAGGTGTCGTATTTCGAGCCGCTGAATGTCGATTGGGACGGAAACGAGCTTTTGCTTTCGGATATTCTCGGCAGTGAGGCGGACGATATTTACCGTGACCTTGAGGCAAACGACGAAAGGAGCAGACTTTACCGTGCCGTAAATTCGCTTTGCGAAAGAGAGCGTGCAATAATGACAATGCGTTTCGGACTCGGCGGCGGCAGAGAATATACGCAAAAAGAGGTGGCGGATGCATTGGGAATATCTCAAAGCTATATTTCGAGACTGGAAAAAAGAATAATCGAAAAAATCAAAAAAGAGGTTTGATTTTTGCCGATGACAGTGTTTTCGATCGCATAATGCCAAATAATCTGCAATTTTCCTTGACAAATTCTAAAATATAGAATAAAATTAACCATAAGTGTATTCTCCCGAAGTGAGCCTTTCGGGAGACGTAATTTGCAGATAATTGTTCATCATAAATGATTGGAGTGGAATTTTAGTGAGCGAAAACATGGGTCAATTTGTTTCAGCCGCCGCAGCCGGTGATACCGATGCAATGGCAAAGCTCTACTCGAAAACCCTTAAAGCCTCATATTTTCTTGCCGAGGTTTTGTCTTGCGATGCGACACAGGCGGCGGAGATAACCAAAAAGGCGTATGCCAAGGCGTTCTGCACGGTCGGCAAGCTCAAAAAGCCGGAAGCCTTTGAAATATGGATGAAGCAAATCGTAGCATCCGTATATAAAGAAACACAGCAGTTTGTATTTAATGACGCGCAAGCGGGTTCGGGTGAGGATTCAACCGAATTTCTTTCCGAAGAAATATATGAGGACACCGTGAAAAGCGAGACGGCGCTTGAAGCTGTTTCAAAGCTCGGTCCGGAGCTGCGCACAGCGGTGGTTTTACATTATAATAACGGTATGCCCGTTGCGATAATAGCTAAATTTCTCGGCGTTTCCGAAAGTACGGCAAACGCACTTCTCGGCAAAGCCCGTGCGAGCCTTGCGGCAGAACTCGGCGTTGAGTCGGCAAGCGGTTTGTCGGATTCACTGCCCGTGCTTTCAAGAATATTCAAAAGAGCGGCGGCGCAGTCGGTTATTGACAGCGCTCTTGTAAGAGATATTTTCCTTTTTGCAATAGATGCTTACAATGCCGTAACTCAATCGTCGGTGAGTGCAAAATCCGTAAAGGATGAAGAGCCCGAAGTCGGCGAAAGCGCTGAAGAAGAGGTGCCGGTTGAAGATAACGAAACGGTACAGAACGAATCGGAAACGGATGACGATGCCGAATCGGAGACTGAAACGCAAGCCGATGAAGAAGCGGATGACCCGGAGAAAACCGCCGATGATTCAGATGATGTACCGCAGGAAAACGAAAAGGTTATTTTATTCAAAGAGAAAATAAATGAAATTCTCAACAGTGAGGAAATCCCGTCTGCGGCACCAAGCATTACGGATGATGACGGCGATGAAGATGACGGACTTGCCGTGCCCGAGTTTTCATCCCCCGTGCAGATTGCCGAGCAGGAGTCTGTAAGCGATGAGATTCTCGATTCATTTGACGAGGAACCCGAAAGCAAAACCGTTGCTTCCGAAAAAAAGAAGAACGGCGGATTTTCGCTTGCGACCGTTTTGAAGAAGCTGACCCCCAAAACGGCGGCGATTGCTTTGGCGGCGGTTGTCGTTGTTGTGCTTGCGATATTCGGAATATCTAAGATTTCGGGCAGAGAAAAAACCCCTGACGGGCAGTCGGATTTCAAGTGGGTTGCGGGCGGATTTGAGGAATGCGAGGAGATTCGCTATCTCAACGAGGATTGCTGTGTGTTCAAGTCAAAGACCACCGGTAAGTACGGTTTGCTTGACTATCAGGGCAATATAATTCTTCAGCCGAATTATGACGAATTCAAGACCTGCGGAAGCGGAAGAGACCATTCCGGAAGGGGAAGCTATCATATCCTTGTTAAAATCGGCAATGAGAATTTCGAAGTTACGGTGACCGGTACGAGTGTAACTATTTCAACAACCTCTCATGCGGCACATTCGATTGTAACGGACGAATTGTCGGATAAGCTCGCTTATGACGAGAGAGACAGATACTTTGAAGGTTATGCCGCGGCAAGAAAGGACGGCAAATGGGGCTATGTAAGCCAAGAAAAGGATAAAAAAGTCATTCCGTACGAGTACGAAGCCGTCAATGATTTTGATGATATAACGATGCTTTCCACCGATTATTGCCGTAAGGTTTCGAACGGACTTATTCCCGTTAAAAAGGATGGGAAAATGGGCATAATAAATCTTGACAACGATGTTGTTGTTGATTTTGAATATACCAATATTCTTGAGGGCAGTGACGGCGTATTTATTGCCGAAAAGAACGGTATTTGGGGCGTTATCCTTACGGGTAATGCCGTAAACAGCTTTGCCGGTGTAAATGTTTCCGTTGCCGTAACCCCGCCCGCTCCGACAACTCCGAGCGGTGAAAAGACCGAAAAATATGTTGTTGATTCCGAAGACGGCGCAAATGTCAGAAGCGATGCCGGTGCGGATTACGACAAACTCGGTGAGCTTGCCGAGGGCGCAGAGGTATATGTTATCAGCACAAAGAAAGCCGAAAACGGAAACAAATGGGCCTGCATAGAATACGACGGCGGCTACGGTTGGATCGCAATGGCAAATCTTAAAGCGGTTTCCGAATGAGTAGTACCATACGGACTTAATCTGAGATTACCGCAAGTTGATGCTTGACAATCAAAACGAAAATGATATAATAAATTCAATACAGAAGCGCTGATAGGGAAGAATTCATCTCCCGCCTACAGAGAGATCTGCGATATGCTGAAACGCGGGTCAGGCAAAAAGAGATGTCGTGCCGCCCTTGAGCTCCGTTGCGATGAGCGGCGGCGTTACCTACGTTATAAGGTCAGAGTGGTGCAGTTTGCACAATTTGGGTGGTACCGCGGCAAGAGCCGTCCCATTCGGGTTGTAATACTGCACCTTTTTTTCATTCTATTCATCAAAAAACATGGGCAAAAGTCCATAGCCGCAACCGATGCGTCCGAACCCGCCTTAAACGGCGTGTTTTCGGTGCTTTGCGGCTTAAAGTCGCTTGAAAGGCACAAAGCCTTGCTT
>CAYNUD010000158.1:0-3278 GCA_964400315.1 uncultured Clostridium sp.
ATTCAAAACGGAGAGCTTTTCTGATTTTGTAACACATCATTGACAAACCTACATAATTTCAAAAAATTTTAATTTTTATGAAAAGCAAGGGGGTACAACTTAAAACAGCAGTCTGCATACAATTTACATCCGAACAGATTTAACAAAATATCTCACGACTGTTAAAACTAAATTCACACGCAATTAACAAATTCGCGGTAGCATATAACCGTAGTCGGCGGGAGCCGCAACCTGCCGACCACCTCACCGAAAGGTGAGCAGCAATACCCCTCCTCAATTCAACCCCATGCAGAAAAAGGTGCTTACGCGCCTTTTTCTTGCATTTAAATAGCAAGAGCCGCCTCCGTGAAGCGGCTCTTTTTATATGCTTTGCGGCAAATTATATCACAGTGAACGTGAGAACGACCCACACGATACTCAGAATTACCGTTATCGAATATTTTTCAAGAAAAGCACCGACACGAGTAATGAGAGCGGGAATCGCAAATATTATTCTGCCGACAATGTTCATCTTCTTTTCTTCAAAAGCAATATACCAAAAGTTCAGTATATCCTCCGTCAGCGGAAAGAGATTGCAAAGCATTGAAATTCCGACATAAAGCATGAGCACGTAGAGAATGAACAGCGGCACGGAATCAAACGGAGTGATTCCCATGTAACGCAGATTCAGCAGACCGGCAAGTGTGAGCGGAACGCCCGTCATAAAATTCATAAATCCCGGTCCCGTAGCCATGAGATAGGAAGCAAATCCTTTTTTGGCCAAAGCGTGTTCAACATGGCCGCACGCTTCATCTATACGCAAATAGCCGGGAACTTCAACGGGAAGCCCGAGAATGCGGCAGGTAAGCTGTTCCCAAAATCCTCGGATATACGCTCCGGGGAATGTAAGGATTTTTCCGAAAATATAAAGCTTCGTCATCATGCCAAATCGCACTCCCCTTTCATCAATACATCTTCAAGTGTAACTTTTCCGTCCCTTATTTGAATTACAATCTCGGAAAGTTCGGCATCCGAGAAAGAATCAATTATATCGTCAAGATATAAGGCATTGTCCGTATCTTTATCGCCTTTTTCGCGACAGAGCCAGGAACACAGATAAACGGTATTGTTAAGCTCCTGCGTGTAAATGCTGCTGTCGCCCGAATACGAATATATTTGATACGCTATATAATCGGCTTCATACGCCGTTTCGTATGCTTCGTCGTAATCGCCTTCGGCAAGATATATCAATGCCGACTGACGGTAAATTTCGGGTGACGTTGCATAAACCTCGAACGCTTCGGTGCAAAGCTCTCTCGCCTTTGAAAGCTCTCCCGTGCTTCTGAGATAAGCGATTTCGAGCTGATACGCCATATCCGTATCTTCACAGGCGGCTTTATATTCCTGCATTACCATGCCCGCTTCGTCCTTTTTCCCGAGACTGAGCAAAATACGCATCTTCATTACCGCCGCTTCGTATGACGACGAATCGAATTCAAGCTGTTTGTTGAGATTTTCAAGTGCCGCATCGGTTTGTCCTGCATCTTTGCGAAGTCTCGCGATATCGAGCGAATAAAGCCACGAATAATCCGTTTTTTCCTTTTCATCATCGGCTTCCACAGCTTCAAGATACTTTAATCTATCCTCGTAGGGAAGATCCATGTATGCGGCGACATTATAAAGCAGATAATCGAGAAATACCTCATTTACGCCTTCCGCCGACCTTGCTTCTTCAAATGCGGCAACAGTTTCCTCCATCGTTGCGTTGCCCTCTTCAAGCTCCGCAACGGAATCCGCCACTGCCTCATAGGTGTTTTGATAATCGGTAAGAATTTGCTTATACCGCTTAACCTTGCTGTTCTTCTCGGTAAAACCGTAATTCACGCCGGAGAAAATGCTGTCCGCACTGTAAGCCGCTTCAAGAGGCGAATAGCAATGTGCAACGCTCTCAAAAATTTTCATTTTAACGCCGACACCCGCTTTGACAAACGGAGATTCCTGTCCGAGAATATCGTTCACGCTCGAAACAAGGCTATCAACCTGCGAATATGCTTCGTATGCGGGATACCAGCAGTTTTCAGCCGCTTTGATATCGCCTTTATATACTTGAAGTGCCGGAGCGCTTGCAAGGAAGGCTATAGCAAGAGCGAAAACACCTGCCGCTACCGCCACTACGCCGGAAATCCAACCCAAAAACGGAATTTTCGTCGATTTTAAGCGATTTTCACATGCTTCGCAGTAATCACTGCCCTCGATTTTGCGGTATGTGCCGCAAAGCACACAGTATTCTCCTGCGTTCTCGGTTTCTTCATCCTCGGATTCCGGTGATTCGTCTTCGGTTTCTTTGCTCTCTGTTTCCTCGCCCGTCGGCTCTTCATCCTTGACTTCTTCGCTCTCGGCTTCATCATTCGTCGACTCTTCGGCAGAAGATTCGGACGACTGCGCTAACGAATCGGTATCCTCGGCAACCGTTTTGACCGCATTTTCTTCTTCCGCAGTCACTTCCTCGGTTTCAAGCTCAAGTTCATTGTTGTGTTCGTTGTCCAAGCCTTTTCCTCCTAACTGTTACATATGGGTTTATTTTATCATTATTTTTGTCCGATTTCAAACGAAATTGTAAATGTTTACATTTTATTCATTTGCGCCACAGCTTGCGGTCAAGACTGCGATATTGCGCCGCCTGTGCGATATGCGATGGCTCTATGCTTTCGCATCCTTCAAGATCGGCAACCGTTCTCGCAACCCTCAGTACCTTGTCATACGCTCTTGCCGAAAAATCAAGCTTTTCGAAAACCTCGGCAAGCATGGCAAGTGCTTCGGGCGTCGGGTGGCAAAACCGCTTTGTGAGAGCCGCATCCATTTTCGCATTGCACGAAACGCCCGTTCCTTTGAGCCTTTCCTGCTGAATTTTTCTTGCGGCATTAACTCTCTTTTTAATATCCGCAGACGACTCGGAGGGCAAACGGCTCGAAAGCTTGTCGAAATCCACGGGAGGGACTTCTATGTGGATATCTATTCTGTCAAGCAACGGCCCCGATATCCTTGAGAGATAACGTCTTGCCGCTCCTTCGGGGCAAGTGCATTCGCGTTTCGGATGCCCGTGAAATCCGCACGGACACGGATTCATTGCACAAACAACCATTGCCGAGCACGGATATGTAAGCGATGCATTGGCGCGGGATATAGTTATCGTTCCGTCCTCAATGTGCTGACGGAGAACCTCCATTGCAGCTCTTGAAAATTCGGGAAGCTCGTCTAAAAACAAAACGCCGTTATGGGCCAGAGATATTTCTCCGGGT
>CAYNUD010000159.1:0-3261 GCA_964400315.1 uncultured Clostridium sp.
ACCTTGAAATCAAGGTGCGATATATGCATCATGATATTGATACGATTGAAAGAATGGAAATAATACGAGGTCTGCGGCTCGGAGACTTCGACGTGCTAGTAGGAATCAATCTGCTTCGTGAGGGGCTTGACATTCCCGAGGTATCGCTTGTTGCCATCCTCGACGCGGACAAAGAGGGCTTTCTGCGTTCGGAAACCTCTTTGATTCAGACCATCGGCAGAGCGGCGCGAAACGCCGAGGGTACTGTAATAATGTATGCCGACAGTGTAACGCCGTCCATGGAAAAAGCAATAACCGAAACAAACCGCCGCCGTGAAAAACAGATGAAATACAATGCAGAGCACGGCATAACTCCCAAAACTATCGTTAAGGATGTTCACGAAATAATAGAAATCTCATCAAAAAGCGACGACGACAAAGCTGTTTCAAAGCTCGGCAAGAAAGAGCGTGAAGCAATGATTGTACGCCTAACCGCCGAAATGAAAGCGGCGGCGAAGATTCTTGAATTCGAGCATGCCGCATACTTGCGAGACAAGATAGAAAAACTCAAACGAGGTAAATAACATGGCTTCAAAATATATCACCGTCAAGGGTGCAAAGGAACACAATCTCAAAAATGTCAGTGTGACAATTCCGAGGGACAGGCTTGTGGTGTTCACGGGTCTTTCCGGTTCGGGAAAATCCTCCCTTGCGTTCGACACAATATATGCCGAGGGACAACGCAGATATGTTGAATCTCTTTCCTCTTACGCACGGCAGTTTCTCGGTCAAATGGAAAAACCCAACGTTGAAGCTATTGAGGGCCTTTCTCCCGCAATATCCATCGACCAAAAGACCACATCGAAGAATCCACGCTCTACCGTCGGAACGGTAACTGAAATATATGATTATCTTCGCCTGCTTTATGCGCGAATCGGCATTCCGCACTGTCCCGTATGCGGCAGAGAGATAGCCCGTCAAACCGTTGACGACATAACTGCGGATGTTCTTTCACTTGCCGAGGGAACAAAAATTCAAGTCATGGCACCAATTGCACGAGGTAAAAAGGGCGAATTTGTCAAGGAGCTTGACAGCATACGCAAAAGCGGCTTTGCACGAGTCCGCATTGATTCGATAACCTATGATCTTTCAGAGGAAATAAAGCTCGAAAAGAATATTAAGCACAACATTGAGGTTATTGTCGACAGGCTTATCATAAAAGACGGTATCCGTTCGAGACTTGCGGATTCTGTCGAAACTGCGGTGGGGCTTACCGACGGCCTGCTTTTGATTGATATTATCGGCAGTGAAGAAAAGCTGTATTCTCTCAATTATGCTTGTCCCGAGCACGGCGTTAATATCGAGGAACTCGAACCGCGCTCATTTTCTTTTAACAATCCTTTCGGCGCCTGTCCGAAATGTCTGGGTCTTGCCACGTTTATGAAAGTCGATCCGCAAATGGTTGTTCCCGATGACACTCTTTCCGTACGTCAGGGAGCAATAAAGGTAAGCGGATGGTCGGTTGCTGACGGCGGCACAATAGCCCAGATGTATTATGAGGGACTCGCGGCCGCCTACAGCTTTTCGCTTGACACGCCGTTCAAAGAGCTTTCAAAGCAAGCCAAGGATATTCTGTTCTACGGCACAAAGGGCAAAAAAATCAAGCTCGAACGCCGAAACGAATACGGAAGCGGAACTTACATGACCGATTTTGAGGGCGTAATAAACAATGTCGAGCGCCGTTACAAAGAAACCGGCAGTGAATATTCCCGTTCTGAATTAGAGTCAGTAATGTCAATAACGAAATGTCCGGAATGCGGTGGTGCGCGGCTCAAAAAAGAATCTCTCGGTGTCACCGTAGGTGGAATAAACATCTCTGAATTTACAGAAAAATCAATTGCTGATGAACTTACATTTCTCGATTCGCTCGTTCTCACCGAAAGAGAAAGCATGATTGCCGATATGATAATCAAAGAAATAAAGAGCCGTCTTACTTTTCTTGCAAGTGTCGGTCTCGATTATCTTGACCTTGCCAGAGCTTCGGCGACACTTTCGGGCGGTGAGGCGCAACGTATTCGTCTTGCAACGCAGATAGGCTCATCTCTGATAGGCGTGCTTTATATTCTCGATGAGCCGAGTATCGGACTTCATCAGCGCGACAATGAAAAGCTGCTTGCAACGCTCAAGCATCTGCGCGATATCGGAAACACGCTTATAGTAGTCGAGCATGACGAAGACACCATGCGTGCGGCAGATTATGTAGTGGATGTCGGTCCGGGTGCGGGCATTCACGGCGGTGAAATCGTATGCTGCGGCAGTGTTGACGATATAATTTCCTGCGAGCGTTCGATAACAGGTCAATATCTCAGCGGAAAAAGATTTATACCCGTTCCCGAAAAAAGGCGTGAGGGTAACGGCACGGCACTGACTATTCACGGAGCAAAGGAAAACAACCTAAAAAATATTGACGTCGATTTTCCTCTCGGCAAATTCATCTGCGTTACCGGCGTATCCGGCAGCGGAAAGTCCTCTCTTGTCAATGAAATACTCAACAAGCACCTTTCGAACGAGCTGAACGGTGCTCATAAAATAAGCGGCAGCTTCGATTCCATTACGGGAATTGAAAATTTGGACAAGGTCATCACCATAGATCAGTCCCCTATCGGCAGAACGCCGCGCTCAAACCCCGCAACCTATACGGGCGTTTTCAACGATATACGAGAGCTTTTCGCCTCGACAACCGACTCAAAAAAACGCGGCTACAAGCCTAACCGTTTCTCTTTTAATGTAAAGGGCGGACGCTGTGAGGCGTGTCAGGGTGACGGAATAGTTAAAATCGAAATGCATTTTCTTGCGGATATTTATGTTCCCTGTGAAGTCTGCGGCGGAAAGAGATACAACAAGGAAACGCTTGAAGTAAAATATAAGGACAAAAGCATTCACGATGTTCTCGAAATGACCGTTGAAGAAGCATTGGGATTTTTTGAGAGTATTCCGAAAATCCACCGCAAAATCAAAACTCTGTACGATGTCGGTCTCGGATATGTAAAACTCGGTCAATCCGCAACAACACTTTCGGGCGGAGAAGCACAGCGTGTAAAGCTCGCGACGGAGCTTTCGAGATATTCAACGGGCAAAACGGTATATATTCTCGACGAGCCGACAACGGGTTTGCACACTGCCGATGTGCACCGTCTCATTGACGTGCTTCAAAAATTCGTCGATAGCGGAAACACCGTTATAGTTATCGAGCACAATCTTGACGTTATCAAGTCAGCCGAC
>CAYNUD010000160.1:0-3252 GCA_964400315.1 uncultured Clostridium sp.
TACGGTGGAGGTTTTCGGTCAAGTCCATCATGCCGTTGTAGTCGGTGTATGCCTGATAAAGCTCCATGAGGGTGAATTCGGGATTGTGTCTGGTGTCGCATCCTTCGTTTCTGAAAACTCTGCCGATTTCGTACACTCTTTCCATACCGCCGACAATGAGCCTTTTAAGATAAAGTTCGAGAGAAATGCGCAGTTTAAAATCCTCGTTGAGAGCGTTGTGGTGAGTTTCAAAGGGTCTTGCCGAAGCACCGCCCGCATTCGCAACCAACACGGGAGTTTCAACTTCGATGAAGCCCTGAGAGTCAAGGAAGTTTCTGATTTCGCGAAGAATAAGAGAACGCTTTACGAAGGTATCTCTTACCTCGGGGTTCATAATCAAGTCAAGATAACGCTTGCGGTAACGAACATCGGTATTCGTCAGTCCGTGGAATTTTTCGGGCAGGGGAAGAAGCGATTTTGAGAGAAGGCGGAGAGCTTTTGCGTGAATGGAAATTTCACCTCGTCTGGTTTTGAAAACAAAGCCCTTGACCTCTATAATGTCGCCGATATCCCACTTTTTGAAATCGGCAAAGACATCCTCGCCGACATCGTCTATTTTAACGTAAACCTGTATTCTGCCGTTGCGGTCTCTTACGTCAATGAAATTTGCCTTGCCCATATCGCGACGGCTCATCATTCTGCCGCAAATGCAAACATCCGAATTTTCGAGTTCCTCAAAGCGGCAGGCAATTTCATCGCTGTGAATGCTCTGCTGTGCCGTGGTTACAGCAAAGGGGTCCTTACCCGCAGCTCTGAGAGCGTCAAGCTTGTCTATTCTGATTTGCCTTAACTCGTTTACGTCCTGTACCTGCTCCTGCTCGGGAGCGGCGTTTATATTTTCCCGATTCATTTTACTTCATCCTTTCTGAACGGTCCGCCGACAAGAGCGAAAAAGCTTCGTTCGGCGATGTTTGTTTTAAAGCACAAAAAGCGATAGGCGGAGATTTCAGCTCCGAGACCCATCGCCGGTGTTTTATTATTTTGAAATTGCGAGAACCTTCAGCTCAAATACTTTGCCGGTGGGAGCGGTAACGCTGACAACATCGCCGACTTTCTTCGACATTATTGCGGCACCGACAGGGGAGAGGTCGGAAATGATGCCGTTTTCGATATCACTCTTACCGAGAATCTTATATTCCACCTCTTCACCGAGGTCATAATCAAAAAGTCTTACCTTTGAACCGACATGGATAGATTCGGTGGTGATTTCTTTTTCATCAAGAATCTTTGCGTTACGTAAATCGGCTTCAAGTTTTGCGATTTCGGCTTCCATTTTCGCCTGCTCGTTCATCGCCTCATCGTATTCGGCGTTTTCCGAAAGGTCGCCGTGCGAACGGGCTTCTTTTATTTTTTCGGCGATTTCATCTCTGCCATCTGTTTTAAGTCTGTTAAGCTCGGCACTGAGCTTATTATAATCTTCTCTAGTAAATACGGTTTGTTTTTCCATTTTAGATATCTCCTTTAATTTGAAGTCATTATTACCCGTATATTATAAATAAAATATATATAAATGTCAAGGCTTATTTACGGATGAACCCGCCGAGAGCCTCGCACGGGTCCGATATATCGGAAACAAGGCCCGTTATTTCAATGTTCAGAGCGGTATTTTCGGCGTATTCGCCACTGCCGCAAAGTTCCGTTAAGGCACCGGCAAAGTCAACACTGTCGACGCCTTTCGGGAGAATATTTGCGTGTTCGGGAAAAAGCTGTGTGCCGTCGAGAGTAAAGCAGAGCTTGCTGCCCGCTTTTTTTGAAAAAAGAAAAACCGCGCTCTCTGCCATCAGCGGAGACAGACGGCCGTCGGCACAGATGACGATATCGGGAATTGCAGACGGTTCATAAACGGCACGCAGTAAAATACTTGCTCCGCTGTTTTCAAAAGCATCGACACAGGCTTTTGCATATCCCTCCGGTCGGTTGGTTATGACACGTATTTTTGATGACAACGGCAGGAGTTTATTAAGACTTGCGGAAAGAACAGCGTTTCTGTCACACAGAGTTATCGAAAAAGAATCCGTCGGAAGCGAAGCTTTTTTCAGAAGCTCGGCGGCGGTATTGAATGTCAGTATTGACGGCAGACGGGAAGGAATAAAACGGGCTGCGCCGTGAATGTCGGGAATAGTTATATTCCTCGGTGCGACAATTCGGGAAGCGTATCTGCCACATTTTAATGCGGTCATTTCCCAATCTATGCCCTTCTTTTCATCGGGCACCGCAAGTATAAAATAAGGCAGACCGGAACGGGAACGGTGTACTGTAGCGTCCGATGCAAAAAGAGCTTTTTTACGCCGCCTTCGCTCTAAAAATCTGCCTTGAATACCGACAGGCTCTAAAATGACAAACACATTACCGCATCCCTTCATAGCATACGACAAAACTTAAAAGCTATGTTAATGATTATGCGAAAAAGGGAACGGTAATGTGTAAAAATTATTCATCGGTGAAAATCAACTCAAGCTCTCCGTCTTTCAATTCGCGACATTCGCCTTCGGCAAGAGAGAAGTCGAGATGAAGTGAGCCGATTTGTGTGCGGCGTAGCTTTTCAACGTGATTTCCGAGGGCGGCAAACATACGTTTCACCTGATGATATTTGCCCTCTTTTATCTTGATTTCGGCACAAGGCAAACTACTATCTGTAAAGGCTTTTACCTTTGCGGGCAAGCATTCGGTGCCGTCGGAAAGAACAATTCCTTTTTCGAGAATAGCGATATCACTCTCACTCAGAGGGAGCTTTAAAACCGCTTCGTAGGTCTTGTAAACGTGATGGGACGGGCTCATTATTCTGTGTGCCAAAGCGCCGTCATCCGTTATAATTAAAAGGCCTGTGGTATCTCGGTCAAGTCTGCCGCAGGGGAAAAGCGAGCGTCGCTTGAGCTGTGGAGGAATGATATCTATAACGGTTGTTTTTTTAGGGTCGTCGGTGGCGCTTATAACCCCCTGAGGCTTGTTGAGCATAATGTAAACATGCTCCTTTGCTGTAAAGTCATAACCCTTTACGGCAACATCATCGCTTTCGGGGTCAACAAGCTCCTCGGCTCTGAGAACAATTCGCCCGTTGAGAGTGACGGCGGCATCTTTAATGAGCGCACGAGCCTCTTTTCGGGAGACATTGCAGTTGAGAGCTATCAATTTGTCAAGTCTTTTGAGCCCCATATTTAACCCTCCGAGATTGAAAAAAGAGGTCGGCGGGTGGTCGCCGACCTCTCGGAATAT
>CAYNUD010000161.1:0-3200 GCA_964400315.1 uncultured Clostridium sp.
AACCGCCGAGGCTTTCGACGGCGAATGGTACAAGACCGGCGACTACGGATATATCGACTCGGACGGCTTCCTTTTCATCAGAGGCAGAGAGAAGAACCTCATCGTTCTCTCGAACGGCAAAAACGTTTCCCCCGAGGAGCTCGAAGATAAGCTGTCGAGAATTGAATACGTTAAGGAAGTTCTTGTTTATGAAGAAAAAGGCTTCATAACCGCCGAGCTTTTCCTCAACGAAGAGGATTTCCCCGATGCAAGACAGCGAATAAAGGGCGACATTGACGCGTTCAACCGCAAAATGCCTTTGTTCAAGAATATCGGTAAATTCAAGCTCCGTGACGATGAATTTCCCAAGACGACAACTCTCAAAATTGTCAGAAAATATATGCAAAAATAACAATTTACCCGCCGCATTCAGCGGCGGGTTTACTTTTGCTTATTCTTCTGTAAGAACGGCGATATTTTTCTCAATAAGGTCAAAGAATTTTTCAACAATTCTTTTATCCTCATCATTTCCGCGAACGCACATTGACAGTGTAAGCTCTTTTCTCAAAGAGGTAACGGAAAGCAATACATACGGTTTATATTTTACGGCACCGCTCATAAATCCGCGTGTCGGCTCATGCCCTTCAAGCGCCAGCTTATCCGCTTCAAGTGCTCCGATATTGCTCATTGCAAGGTGCGGATTCGCATAACCTATCTTGATTATCTTTTCGGATGCCGCATGAGGAAGTATTCTGTAACCGAAATTCAAAAGCGGCAAACCGTGAAGTCCCATAAAACGGTCTTTCTTAAACTGATTTGACGATTGCACACAATAGTCGAGCGTTTGGAATATGTCCTTTCCCCTTTCGGGTATTTTACACTGCATCCACGCCGTGTGATTCGTCATGCCGAGGTCGCTGTTATCTTTAATGTGCCTGCGTAAATCTATGGCACATGAAATTGATACGCTTTCATCATCGCCGAAGTCCGCAAGCTCATAAAGGCTGTAGAAATATGCCGCAAGCAAAACATCATTAACCGTTGCACCGTGCTTTTTACCGACCGCTCTTATTTTATCAAAGAGTTCTGCGGAAAGACTGCGTCGCGCAATAAAGGAAGTGTCTCTGATATTATCGGGCGTAAGCGGAAAGGCATGGTTGTCTCTTGAATTGACGTTACGGTAAAGATGCCTTGCCATTCTTCGTTCAACTTGTGAAAAATCCTCGTAAACCGACTCGTAGGCTCTTGTACCCGTTCTTAGGTCAACGGGACTTTTTCCGCTTTCAATATACTTGTTATATTCGGAGCAAAGTTCTTTGATGAAATATTTTAGGTCCCCTCCGTCCATACACATATGATTTTCAACTATGCAAATAACGGAGCTTTCACCGCAATTGAACACCGCAACTTTCATTTGAAGCTTGCTTTCCGGTGGAATATATTGAACAAGAAAATCGTTTATTTCTTTGTCGAGAGTCTCCTCGGTAACTTCCTTTACCGAAACCGCTTCATCAATACAGTAATCCTCAACCGTCCAGTATGGGTGTATTTTGTTATCCGTAAAGGAGGAATGCAGCACAGGGGCTTTTTCAAAGAAACAAACAAGCACCGTTTTGAGTGCTTCGATGTTTATTCGGTAATCGTAACGCAATTCGACATGCACCATACGGTCGTTAAAATCACGAAAAAGGTAGTGCATTTTGTCCCAAAGCTCTGCATTCAGTCTTCTTCCTTCCATGCACTTACAACCTCCCATTTTTCTACGGAATTTTTAATAAGAGAACCGACAACTATCGCCGCATCAACAACAACACCGAACACTATGAGAAGCCAGCCTTCGCTCCAGCCAACCGCTCCCACGGCGCCTAAAATAACATATAACATGGCGAAAATAACGGGAATATAAATCAAATAACACAGCATTGCAAGCCGTTTTTTGGTAAAAGACGCATAGAGGGCATCGGCGACAAGAGCCGCAATAACTCCGCCTGTAAATATTGACCAGAAGCCGTCAAACCGAAAAAACTCAAGACTGCAAATAAACACAACGGTGGTAACAAGCATAACACATCCCGCAAGCAAAAAACGTGCGATTATGTGAAATATCTGCCGCATTCTCGTTATGCGTATAACAAAAAGCATCATCAAATAAACAACCCAAAGCAATACGCCGCCGACCATAAGCACCCATGTCTTTTCCCAATTATCGGTTGAAAAGCTCAGTTTGAGATAGGACACAAGCAGAACAATCAAATACAGCACCGAACCGATACCGTTAGTAAGTATACGCCTTTTGGTGGTTTTCTTTCTTTTTGACTCAAGAGCAAAAGAATAATAATCACTCACAAGGTCGGGGTTTTCACCGATAATGAGGTCCTCAATAACCGTCTTGTCGCGCAGTCCCCTTTCTTCAACCTGCTTCGCCCTGTTTTGCATATTGTCAAGCGTTTTACGTTTAAATGCATAAAGCACGCGACCGTCCCCGATACCCGAAAGAGATTCTTCGATATAATCTATAAATCTGTCCATAATATCACCTCGTAAGCGCTAAAGTGTTTACGGTGTAATTGTAACATAAAATCAAACATAATTCCATACTTTCCGAGAATTTTATTAATTATATAAATTGACAATGCGCTACGTAACGCTTATAATATCAAATATACGGTTATATTGGAGGTAAAAATATGAATAAGGCATCAACCGATACAATTTGCGTTCAAGGCGGATATACACCGGGAAACGGCGAACCGAGACAAATCCCGATTATACAAAGCACAACCTTTAAGTACAATACAAGCGAAGATATGGGAAAGCTCTTTGATCTTGAAGCTTCGGGATATTTTTACAGCAGACTTCAGAATCCCACCTGCGATACCGTAGCGGCAAAAATATGTGCTCTTGAGGGCGGTACCGCGGCAATGCTGACCTCTTCCGGTCAAGCGGCGAATTTCTTTGCCGTATTCAACATTGCTTCCTGTGGCGACCATGTCATCGCCTCCTCTGCAATATACGGCGGAACCTATAATCTCTTTGCCGTAACGATGAAAAAAATGGGTATTGATTTCACATTTGTTTCTCCCGATTGTACCGAGGATGAGCTGAGAAACGCTTTCAAGCCCAACACAAAGCTTGTTTTCGGCGAAACGATTGCAAACCCCGCAATCAAAGTGCTTGATATTGAGAAATTTGCAAAAATCGCCCACGAAAAGGGTGTTCCC
>CAYNUD010000162.1:0-3188 GCA_964400315.1 uncultured Clostridium sp.
AAATTAACGCAAGACTCGAAGACAGTTTGCTTGGCGTGCGAGTGGTACGTTCATTCACGAACGAGGAGACGGAGAGGGAAAAATTCCTCAACGGCTGTGCCGAATATGTTTCCGTCAAAAAGAAAGCACACAAGTATATGTCTTCCTTCCATTCGACGGTAACGCTTATCGACGGTATAATGTATATCACCGTTGTGGGCGTAGGCGCATACTTTATGCATATCGGTCAAATAACGCCCGGCGATTTTGCCGCCTGCCTGCTTCTTGTTTCAACGCTTCTCGGTTCGGTAAGAACGATAGTCGATTTCAGCGAGCAGTTCAGCAGAGGTATAACCGGTATTGAGCGCTTCAGAGAGATAATGGATGTTGAACCCGATATCACCGACAGCGAAAACGCCGTTGAAATAGGCACGGCAAAGGGCGATATCGAATTCAAAGACGTTACATTCAGCTATGTCAAGGGCGAGAAAAAAGTGCTCCACCACCTAAATCTTCACCTTAAGGCGGGCGAAAATCTTGCGCTTGTCGGTCCGTCCGGCGGCGGAAAAACAACGCTTTGCAACCTCATTCCGAGATTCTATGAGCCGGACAGCGGTGAAATCCTGCTTGACGGCAAAAACATCAACGATATAACCCTACACTCACTGAGAAAAAATATAGGTGTTGTCGCTCAGGATGTTTATCTTTTCTCGGGAACGATTCGTGATAATCTCATTTACGGCAAGCCCAATGCAACCGAGGAAGAAATGATACAGGCTTGCAAGCAAGCGGGAGCACACGATTTCATAAGCTCCCTGCCTCACGGCTATGATACATACATCGGCGAAAGAGGTCTGAAGCTCTCGGGCGGACAAAAGCAGAGAATCTCGATAGCAAGAGTATTTTTGAAGAATCCTCCCGTACTTTTGCTCGACGAAGCAACCTCCGCTCTCGACAACGAAAGCGAACGGCTTGTTCAGGAATCGCTTGAACGCCTCGCCGCAGGCAGAACAACACTCACTATTGCCCACAGGCTTACGACCGTAAAAAATGCCGATGAAATAGTCGTTCTTACAGAGAACGGCGTTGCCGAAAGCGGAACGCATGAGGAGCTTATCAAAAAGGACGGAGTTTACGGCAAAATGTACGGAATGTACTCAAGCAATTAAATTGCGCCGGCTGTCGCCGACGTTCAAAAACATAATTTCAGAAAGGAATAAAAATATGCTGAAAAATATTTCCCCGATAATTTCACCCGAGCTTCTTAAAATTCTGATGGAAATGGGTCACGGAGACGAAATCGTAATCGGTGACGGAAATTTTCCCGCCGCTTCAATGGCGCAAAGGCTTGTACGTCTTGACGGCCACGGCGTAAATGAAATTCTCGATGCGATACTCAAGCTTATGCCGCTTGATACATATGTTGACTCCCCCGTTGCTCTCATGGATAACGGCGACGCCGAAAACCTGCCTCCGATATGGGAGGATTACAAAAATACCGTCGCGGCTAACGAGGGTGAAAAGAGCTTTGAGCTTGTTGAAAGATTTGATTTCTATGAGAGAGCTAAAAAGGCGTATGCCGTTGTCGCAACGGGCGAAACCGCAATTTACGCAAACATAATTCTCAAAAAGGGCGTAGTAATACAATGAGTGAAAAAAGAGTTCTTGCGATAGATTTCGGCGCTTCGAGCGGCAGGGCTATAGTCGGTTCGTTCGACGGCAAAAAAATAACGCTCAGCGAGGTACACCGCTTTTCCAATGACCCCGTGAAGGTCGGCGACACCGTTTATTGGGATGTTCTGAGGCTTTTCCACGAAATAAAGCAGGGCATTGTTAAAGCAAAGCAGCTCGGCTCATTTGACAGCATCGGCATTGACACATGGGGTGTTGATTTCGGACTTATCGACAGATACGGCTGTCTGCTCGAAAATCCCGTGCATTACCGTGACGAACGGACAAAGGGGCTTATCGAGGAATGCGCCGAAATTGTGCCGAATACGGAATTTTATTCGACTACGGGCATACAGTTTATGGAGCTTAACACGGTTTATCAGCTTTATGCCCTTAAAAAATACCGTCCGCATATGCTTGAAAAAGCAGCTCATCTGCTGTTCATGCCCGACCTTTTCGGTTATATGCTCACGGGCAAAATGACAACGGAATATTCAATTGCAACAACCTCTCAAATGGTTGATATTAAAACAAAAGGCTGGGCAACCGACGTGCTTGACCGTCTCGGAATACCCTCAAGCCTTTTGTGCGATATAGTGCCCTCGGGCACACAGCTCGGTGAGCTGAGAGAAGATATCGCCGAAGAATGCGGCGTTTCGGGCGCCCGTGTTATCAGCGTATGCGGACACGATACGCAAAGCGCGATAACCGCCGTTCCGTGCGAAAGCGGAGACTTCGCTTTTCTTTCGAGCGGAACGTGGTCGCTTTTCGGCACGGAGCTTGCAGAGCCCATTGTTAACGAAAAATCACTTGAAATGAACGTAACAAATGAGGGCGGCTACGGCAAGAGCGTAGGCTTCCTCAAAAATATTATCGGTCTTTGGCTCATTCAAGAGAGCCGCCGTCATTGGAACAGAAACGGAGAAAGCTATTCATATGCAGACCTCGAAAAGCTTGCTCTTGAGGCGGAGCCGTTCAAATGCTTCATTGACCCCGATGCTCCCGAGTTCGTACCGCACGGCGACATTCCCGCAAGAGTAAGGGAGTTTTGCCGCAAAACGGGTCAGCACGTCCCCGAAAGTGTCGGAGAGGTCATGCGTTGCATTTACGAAAGTCTTGCGATGAAATATCGCTTCACCCTCGAAAAATTAGAGGACTGCACGGGCAAAAGCTATCCCGCAATTCACGTTATCGGCGGCGGAGTAAAGGACACCCTGCTTTGCCAAATGACCGCCTCATCCTGCAACAGAAAGGTCGTTGCGGGTCCCATAGAAGCAACGGTGCTCGGAAATATTGCCGTTCAGCTCATTTCAAGCGGAGCTGTCGCCGATATAGCCGAAGCAAGAAAAATAATACGCAACAGCGAAACCACTGCCGAATACCTCCCCGAAAAGCCCGACAACTGGTCGAACGCTTATCAAAGGTTCGTGAAGATTGCAAAGTGAATTTTTGTTGCTTTTACAATATAACTTTGAGCCATCAGCCTTGGGCTCCCTCTGACGAGGGAGCTGTCACGAAGTGACTGAGGGAGAGATGAT
>CAYNUD010000163.1:0-3115 GCA_964400315.1 uncultured Clostridium sp.
GATAATCGTTGATATCGGCGGCTTCAAATGGATGATTCAAACTACGGATTATCAAGCCGAGGGCAGTAAGATAGGACTTTATATAGAACCCGATGCGAGACATATAATGAAAAAATCCGAATATTCGGGTATGTACGGCGATTACAGCTCTTTCAGCGAAGAATTCGATGAGCTTTCAAATGCCGAGATTGTGGAAGAAGAGGAGGCAGTCGAGGAATGAACAGCCGTTCTTCTCTCAGGACGAAGCTGATTTCGTCGCCCTATGTTGTGTGGTCGGTGCTGTTTATTGTCGCCCCGTTAATATTTGTTATATATTATTCTTTCACGGATGCAAGCGGCGCTTTTACTCTTGAAAATATCACGGCACTGAGCAAATACACTCCGACTTTTCTTCGCTCCATATGGTTCGGTATAGTCGCAACGATTATTTGTCTTATAATCGCTTTCCCGATAGCTTACATAATTTCTCAAAAAACCGAAAAGGTACAGCGTACCCTTGTTATGCTTATAATGCTTCCGATGTGGATGAGCTTTCTTATCAGGACATATTCTTGGATGGCACTCTTACAGGATACGGGTATAATCAACTCCTTTTTGGGAAAGCTCGGAATCGACCCCGTTCACATGATAAATACTTCGGGAGCTGTGATTCTCGGCATGGTATATAATTTCCTGCCGTACATGATAATGCCTATATATTCCGTTATGGCAAAGCTTGATTACAGTATGGTCGAGGCGGCACAGGATCTCGGAGGGAACCGCCTTACCGTTATAAGACGATGCATAATACCTATGAGTATGCCGGGGGTGATTTCCGGCGTTACGATGGTTTTTGTTCCGTCGGTAAGCACATTTTATATTTCGCAAAAACTCGGCGGCGGTTCGTTTGACCTTATCGGCGACGTTATCGAACGTCAATTCCAGCAGTCGTACAATTATAATCTCGGCGCATCGCTTTCGCTTGTTCTTATGGTGCTTATTCTCATCAGCATGGCTGTAATGAATCATTTTACCGATGATGAGGAGGGCATGGTCGTATGAAAATCGCATCAAAAATATACACGGGATTGGTGTTTGTTTTTCTGTATGCGCCCATTGCCGTGATGATTCTTTTTTCGTTCAATACAACAAGCAGTACAGGCGTTTTTTCCGGATTTTCGCTTCAGTGGTATAAAACGCTCTTTCAGGACGAAACCACCCTGCGTGCATTCTACAATACGATAATTCTTGCGGTCAGCTCATCTGCGGCGGCAACTGTGCTCGGTACGGCGGCGGCGGTCGGTATAGATAAATACAAAAAGGGTGCCTTTCGATCAAGTGTCATGGCGGTAACGAATATACCCATGATGAATCCCGAAATAGTAACGGGTATTTCGATGATGCTTTTGTTCGTTTTTGTCGGAAAGCTTGTGAATGCCGAACCTATACTCGGCTTCGGAA
The DNA here is from genome assembly GCA_964400315.1 of uncultured Clostridium sp. GTDB lineage: Bacteria > Bacillota > Clostridia > Oscillospirales > Acutalibacteraceae > CAG-177. Next base: position 1,441 of record CAYNUD010000163.1, read on the forward strand.
CACTGCTGATAGCTCATGTTACGTTCAATCTTCCGTATATTATATTGAATGTTTTACCGAAGCTTCGCCAGACGGATAAGAATCTTGCCGAGGCGGCACAGGATCTCGGATGCAAGCCCGTTACGGCATTTTTTAAGGTTGTTTTACCGTCGATTATGCCCGGCATTATAACGGGAATGATAACCGCGTTCACGCTTTCTCTCGATGATTTCATTATCAGCTATTTTACGGGAGGACCCGGCTTCCAGACGCTCCCGATTGCAATTTTTTCAATGACAAAAAAGCGAGTTAAGCCGGATATGTATGCGCTTTCCGCATTGATATTTGTCAGCATACTTTTGCTGCTCATTCTTTATAATTTCGCTCAGGCAAAGAGCGAAGAAAAATCAAAGAAACGCAAGTGATTTAACGCTTGCAAAGGAGTGGTCTGTGTTGAAAAAAACTGTTTCGGTGTTGCTTGCTTTGATACTTGCCGCCGTGCCGCTTACACTTTCTTTTGCCGCAGAACAGAGCGAGATTGATGCTCTCAGAGGCACGAAGCTCTATGTTTACAATTGGGGCGAATATATTTCCGACGGAGCGGACGACACTCTTGATGTCAATGCGGCTTTTGAGGAAAAATACGGAATAGATGTCATTTACGATACCTACGATAACAACGAGGTCATGTATTCAAAGCTCAAAAGCGGGGGAGTGTCGTACGATATTGTCATTCCGTCGGATTACATGATTGAGCGTATGATAAAAGAGGATATGCTTGAAAAGCTTGATTTTGATAATATTCCGAATTTTAAGTATATTTCGGAAAATTATCGCAATCTCGGATATGATCCGACAAACGAATATTCCGTTCCGTACACTGTAAGCTATGTCGGACTTATTTACAATACGGCAATGGTTGATAAAGCACCCGACAGTTGGCTTGCTTTGTGGGATGAGGAATATTCGAACAAGGTTTTGATGATTAATAACCCGAGAGATGCCTTTGCAATAGCGCAAAGCGTTCTCGGTATGGATTACAATACGGAATCACCCGCCGCATGGCGTACTGCCGCAGAGCTTCTTAAGGAGCAAAAGCGAGTGAATCCCGCCTATGTAAACGACGAAATATTCCTTAAAATGGAATCCGGAGAAGCGGCTATAGCACCGTATTACGTCGGTGATTATCTGACAATGAAGGAGAATAATCCCGACCTTGCATTCGTTTATCCCAAAGAGGGCGTCAATTACTTTTTTGATTCCGCCTGCATATTAAAAGGCTCTAAAAACAAGCTTGCGGCAGAGCTTTACATAAACTTTTTGCTCGAACCCGATGTAGCCCTTGCAAATGCCGAATACATATGCTACGGAAGTCCTCATACGCAGGTGTATTCCAATCCCGAATATACCTATTATCAAAACGAAACTCTTTATCCCGAAGAAGGTACGGTTAAAACGCAGCTTTTCAGGAATATGTCATCCGACACCCTTGCACTTATGAGTTCGCTTTGGGATGACGTGAAGAACTACATTCCGTCGGGAGCGTATTCAAATTCATTCTTTTTCGGAAACGATAACAGCTCCGCTTCGAACATTGATGACGGCGAAAAAATGACGGCGGAAACAGTAAAATACGCTCTCTATATAGGCGCTTTTATACTTATCTGTTTAGCATATATTGTTTTCAGATATGCCC
>CAYNUD010000164.1:0-3096 GCA_964400315.1 uncultured Clostridium sp.
AACACAGAAACGGCGAGCTTTATCCCACGCATCAGCTCGGACCGATTTCGAAGGTTCTCGGAATCAACCGAGGCAACCGATATATTTCACTCAGCTCCTTTGCGACAAAATCGAGAGGGCTCAACGAGTGGATAATCAAAAATAAAGGCGCGGATTACGATCTCGCCGACTACAGCTTTAACCAGGGAGATGTAGTGACAACGGTAATAAAATGCGCCGACGGTGAAACGGTTGTTCTCACGCATGATTGTTCCCTTCCCCGACCCTATTCGAGGGGTTACCGTGTTCAGGGCACAAAAGGGATTTATATGGAGGATGGCGGCAATATTTATATCGAGGGTCAGAGTGCGGAACATCCGGACCATTGGACACACAAATGGGAAAGCGCCTCTCCCTACATAGATAAATACGAACATCCGCTTTGGAAAAAATACAGGGTGGACGGTGTTCACGCGGGCGGGCACGGAGGTATGGATTTTCTTGTGCTCAGCGCCTTTACCGAGAGCGTAAGGCTCGACGCGAAGCCTCCGATAGATGTTTATGATACGGCAACATGGATGGCTGTTACCTGTCTTTCCGAGCAGTCGATAGCCATAGGCGGAGCTCCCGTGCCGTTTCCGGACTTTACGAACGGTATGTGGATAGAAAGAGAACCGTACCGTCGCGGAGTGTTTTGCCTTGATGAAGTTTGCAATGATTATTTTGAGGAAAATGAGGTGTCGAAATGAACTATTATATAGGCGTTGACGGTGGCGGAACAAAGACGGCGTTCGCTCTTTTCAATGAAAACAAAGAAATGCTTGAATATGTTGAGGGCGCCGGCAGTAACCATGAAAATCTCGAAACGTCGTTTGACGGGGCAAGCGATATTATAATCGAGGGTTTGAATGCTCTTTGCGAAAAGGCGGGCATTACTCTCGAAAATGTCAGTTTTACTCTTATGGGGCTTGCCGGAATCGACCACGAATATCAGTATGATGCAATGTGTGAAATGCTCCGCAAAAAGGGACTTCGCAGTTTTGAAGTGTTTAACGACGGCTTTATCGTTGTAAAGGCCGGCAGTGAAAGCGGCTGTGCGATAGGCTACAATTGCGGTACGGGCGTTTGCTGTAACGGTATAGATAGGAACGGAAAAAAGCTCCAGCTTGCAGGTCTCGGCAGATTTTCCGGCGATATTTCGGGCGGTGTCGATATAGCGATAAAGGCGTTTGAGCTTGTTTACAATGAGCTTTTTCTCGGACTCGAAAAAACTCTTATTACCGAACTTGTCAAGGCTCGCTTAGGCTTTACAAGCAGAGAGAAATTTCTCGGCTTTATCGAAAAAATGGAGGGCGAGAACGCAGGCGAATACATAAGAGAGTTTGTCGGTTGTTTTTTTGAAGCGGCAAAGTCGGGAGACAAACCCGCTCTCGATTACTGTGAGAAGATGGCTCAGCGAGGTGCGGAGCTTATCTCGGCTCTTTCGCATGAACTTGATTTTTCGGGCGAAGAGATTGAGGTTGTTCTCTCCGGTTCGATAAATGTGAAGCTCGACAACAAGGCGTATATGGATATGTTGCTTTCAAAGGCGGAAGCGATGAGCGGCAAGAAGCTGAAATTCATCAAACTGAAGGCCCAACCGGTTATCGGCTGTATCAATTGGATAATGCAGGATTATGCTAAATAAGTAACCAATCTCAATATAAAGGAGTAAAAATATTATGAAAGAAATCAGCGTTGCGGTTATCGGTTCGGGCAGTACATATTGTCCCGAGCTTGTCGACGGCTTCCTTAAAGCTAAAGACAGCCTTAAGCTCAAAAAAATATCCTTCATGGATATCGACGAAAGAAAGAGAACAATAGTCGGAAACCTCTGCGTTCGTATGCTCAAAAATGCGAACTGCGACTGTGAGGTTGTTTTCACCGATGACCTTGATACCGCGCTTCAAGGGGCGGATTTTGTCGTTACTCAAATAAGAGTAGGCAAGCTTCCCTGCCGTCATCTCGATGAGAGCATTCCCAAGAAGTATAATCTTATCGGACAGGAAACCACGGGCATCGGCGGCTTTTTCAAGGCGCAGAGAACAATTCCCGTTATTAAGAATATTTGCGATAGAATCGAAGCCGTTTGCCCCGATGCATGGCTTATCAACTTTACCAATCCCTCGGGCATCATCACCGAGTTTGTTCTCAACCACACCAACGTTAAGTGTATCGGTCTTTGCAATGTTCCCATCGACATGATTGATGACCTCAAAGAAATTACCGGAGATGATACGAAAATCACCTATGTCGGACTTAATCATCTCAGTTGGATAACTTCCGTTATCAAAGAGGGAAAGGAGATACTTCCCGACCTTATCGAATCCGGCTTCTCGCCTAAGGTTATGGCCAACATAAAGGACGACGGATTCTCTATTGAATGCCTTAAAACGATAAAGGCACTTCCTTCGTCATATCTCCAGTATTATTACGGACGTGAAGCAAAGCTTCAGCATCAGCGCGAGGATGAAAAGACAAGAGCGCAGGTTTGCATGGAGATTGAAGAGCAACTTCTTGAAATGTATCAGGACGAAAATATCGTAACAAAGCCCGCTCTGCTCGATAAGAGAGGCGGTCATAAGTATTCTCTTGCTGCTGTTTCTCTCATTGATTCTCTTGCAAACAATAAGAGAGACGTCCATGTTGTCAACATCAAGAATAACGGCACCTTGCCCTTTATGGCAGATGACGATATCGTTGAAATTGCGGCTGTTATCGGTGACGACGGAGCACATCCCGTACCTGTTACCGAACATATCAACGACCATATCGTAGGACTCATGCAGGTTGTTAAGACTTATGAAAAGTATGCCGTCAAGGCGGCGGTTAAGGGCAGCGATGAAGATGCGATAAAAGGTTTGCTTGTTCATCCTCTTGTGGGTGATTGGGAAAAGACCGTAAATTGCTTTAATGAACTTAAAGAGGCTCACAAGGAGTTCCTTCCCCAATATTTCAACAAATAATGCACACAGCGTATTGACAAAATACGACCCATGCTGTATAATATGCGATTGTCAATAGAATATGTCCTTATTAAGAGAGACTGAGGGGACAGGCCCTTTGAAGTCCGGCAAC
>CAYNUD010000165.1:0-3075 GCA_964400315.1 uncultured Clostridium sp.
ATAGTCAATACAATTTTGAAAACAAATTTGCTTTCAAGCGGATGTTTTGATAATTAATATTTCATCGCGAATAGATAATAGAAACAGAAAAAGACGCGGAGGGGCGCGTCTTCGAAAGTGCTTTTGTTCTATTTTGAATAAATGGTGCCACGCTCTCATGACTTGCTGTGGAATCTGTGAAAGTTACAGAAAACAGCTTGGTTTTTTTCCTAAAATCCCGAAAGATACGGATTTTATGCAAGAAACGGACATTGCAGACCCCTTCAAGGGGATAGGTCGTGCCTCCTAAGCGAAAGGCCGCGCGTTCGAATCGCGCCGGGCGTGCCATTAGTGACCGTAGCCGCAACCGACGAATCCGAAATTCACGAAAGAAGTGAGTTTCGGATTTTCTGTTTTTATGTAGAAAAATGTACCGAAACAAAAGTTTTCCGTTTCCGGACAAGTCGGCAAAAATCCGTTTTTGCAGTTTCGTTTTCAATACAATGAGACAATATGTCATGACAGAGCCTGTATGAAATATGTTCTTTAGGCTAAAATTGCGGAAAACCAGAGAAATTTCGAAAGTGTATTTTAAAGAGTGGAGATTATCGGCCTGAAAGATGACAGACAAGTATAACATTGAACAAAAAATCCGTTGAATTCTTGTGAATAATAACGTGCACAAAACCAACGAAAAATTTAAGCCTCCGAAATCGGAGGCTTTTTGCTTATTTTTTGCTCTTTGCGGTGGTGTTTGGGTCAATGATTGCGGGGATTTTACTCAAAGCAAGTACGCCGACAACGGTGATTATCGCTTCGGCAAGCATAAACGAGCCATTGTAAAGAAGCGAATAAACGGGGACTATCATATCGGCGGGGCAATAGTCCGTCCAGATTGTCACACCGCTTATAAAGTGACAAACGAAACGGGCGAAGCAAACGACAACACTCCCGACGGTCAGCTCTGCGGCGGTACTTTTAAGCTTGCCCTTAAACATTCCGCCGAAGCCCAAACATCCGAAAGCGATGATGTAATCTGCAAGCGCAACAATTAAATACGCACCGATTCCCGATACCCAAGCAAAATTTTTAAGTCCGGAGAGAAGCTGGTAGAGCGAAAGCACAAGGGCGGCGGAAACACCGTTCTTGATTCCGCGACGATAGGAATAAATGATGATGGGTACCTGTGCGAAAATGCTGAAACCTCCGCCGTAGGCATATGGCCAAGGTAGCAAATCCGACACGGCGAAAAGTGCGATTGAAAGCGCAGTCATTATTGCGCCCTCTGCGAGAATTACGAGTTTTTTGTTTGATGTGTTTGACATAATTTTACCTCTTTTCGGTTACTTTAGGGGACCGAGCCGAAGTGCTGCGTAAAATTTCAATGCAAAAAGCTCGGCACAAAATCTGTACCGAGCGTAAAAATTGCACTGAGGCTGTTTTTCCTACGCCCGCATTATCGGGATCAGGTTTGAGGGTATAATCTCAGCCGACCGTTGAGGTCAGCACCCCTTTGTTGCTTGTATTATACAGCAAGCGAGTGCATATGTCAATACCGAATTTCAAACTGCCGTACTTTTAATCGGTTTTAGAGAAAAATAATCGAAAAATATTTTTGCTTTGACTTGTCCGAAAACGCATTCGGCGAGATAGCACAGCTTTGCCCTGCCGTCGATATCCGCAACGCACAGACTTTGAGTTGTCAGCGTAAATCCGTCGGGAAGAAGCGATGACAGGTTGATATCGGAGTTTGGTACGCTTATTTTTTGATATCCTTGCATGTACTCGGAGCTGTCGAAGCGAATCGGCTTTGCACAGCAGCGGCACACGGAAATTTTGACGGTCGCATTGAGGTGAAGTACCCCGTTTGTGAGAGGCGCATATTCAAGTTCGGTGCGAAAATCCCGTTCGGTGCGTGAGATTTCTTTCATTTCGGGGAAATTGAGACCCAAAATAAATTTTTCTGCCACCTTTGCCGCACCCTCTGCATCAATTTCCGCCGTCGAACACGGCTCCGCTGTCGTAAACGCAACGACCTCTCCGCTTTTTGTTGAAATGTCAACGGAAATATCATTATAAAAGAAACGGTATACCTGAATGCCTCTGTAATTTTCGATATTTCCGCCACGCCACAGAGAACTGTCGATTCCGAAAAGTCCGCTTGCGGCGTTTCTTGCTTCGTTACGCGAAATTTCGACATGTGTTGTTTCGCTTGATGGGCTTGCGGCAACGGGAAGAAGCGAGAACACTTCATTTTCCGTTCCGTTCGAGAAGTCCAATGAATTTTCGAAAAACTCAATATTTTTATTGTTTTCAAGCAACGCCTTTTCTCCGCTCATAACGGCATTTGAAATATCGCTCAGATGATAATAAAGTTCCATGGCATAATCCGAAAGCTTTATCGCTTCGGTACGTAGTTCCCGAGTAGGATTTTCGGAGAAGTTTTCCGCATAAGCATATACGCCGTCGAAAAAATACATGATATTCTTAACAGAACTCTCACTAAAGCAAGCCGCGGTTCCTTTTGCACCGAGGGCGCGTGAACAAACATATGCGGCAGGCTCGGCGGTAATTCCGTCGGCGGAAACGGCAAGAGTTCGAAGTCCTGCACTTAGCTGAGATGTATACTCACACAAAGAAACAAGAGCGGACATGCGAACCGTTTTGAGAGCATCGGCATGTGCGGATTCCGCTTTCGAACGGGACATTGCCGTGATGCCCAAGCATACCGCCGCCGCAAGCAAAAAAGATACGGTCCTTATATATTTTCTGCGGCAAATCATAAAATCACCCTGCTTTCATTATAAATTCTGCGGCACGGCAGAGATTTTATCCGCGGTAATTTTTATTAGTCGAATCGTAACTTTGAAAAATGCAATTGAGATTTTTAAATGGCTTACAAGTTGGGTATGTCCCGTTTTCTTTCGAAAAAAATATCAACCGTATACATGATGATGCACTGAAAATTTTTCAGCGGTATTTTTTAACTTTTCAAAATTTTTTATAAAAATTTCGAAAAGTTTACAATTTGTTAACATTTGAAGCCCGAAAACGGCCCTTTCTGTTACGCTTTTGTTACGCCCCCTATGTTATAAT
>CAYNUD010000166.1:0-3073 GCA_964400315.1 uncultured Clostridium sp.
AAGGCAAAAACGCAGCTAATCCTGTCGGATTGGTGAGTATTTTAACGCAGCAGTCGCTTCATTTATCCGAAACAAATCGGGTTCGGATGCGTCGGTTGCGGCTACGTAAAAACCGAGCCGACATACAAAATGTGTAGGTCGGCTCGGTAGAGAACTTTTGTTATTTTACTTTACCTTTTTTAGGATTATAACAGACAGCCCCGATAACCATTATGGCGAACGCTATGATTATAAATCCGATGTTCTTTGTGCCGTGCTTTGCAATGGCGGCATAGATGAACAGGCAAGCGCCTGCAAAGGAAAGAGCGGGCATGATGAAGCGACGGAACACATTAAGTCCCTTGCCCTTAACCATGAGCATAATGTAAACGGGAAGATAGAAAGCGTAAACGCAGATAAGCGGAAGCTCGGTTGAGTCAAAGAGGAATATTGAGCCGGCACCGTCATAGCTTGCAAAGTCGGTGAGATTTGCCATGTAGAAGTAGAAGAGCCACAGGGTGTTGAATATGAGAGCGACTATTGAAGCGTTTGAGGGCATTTCGGAGGCGTGGTCGAGCTTGCTGAGAAAGTCGGGTCTCGGGCCGTGATTTCTTGCGGCAAGTGAATAGAATCCTCTGTCGCAGGCGAGAGTAAGACCGTTGAGAGTACCGAGACAGGAAACGGCGATGAACGCGGTCAAAACAGTACCGGCGATATTGCCGAAGATTGTTTTAAAAGCGAGACTTGCACCGTTGGGGAGAAGCTCTGCGGTGCTGATGCTACCGGAAATACCTATGTAGTAGAGCATATAAACAACGACAACAACGATGGTGCCCAAAACGAGTGCTCTGGGGAGATTTTTCTTTGCATCCTTAAGCTCGGAGTTGATTGCCGTTGCGATTACCCAACCTTCATAAGCGAAAACCGAGGTGCATACGCCCGAAAGAATGAGATTGGTGGAAAGTCCCGTTCTTGCAACTTGAGTATAAACGGGGTTGCCCGCAGCATCGGCGGTGATATCAACAACCGATTTCATGTTGTCCGCAAGAATGCCGTTTTTGATTCCGTAAATCGTGCCGACAACTGCAAGAAGAATAAGGGGAATAAGCTTGATTATTGTGGTCGAAACCTGAAAATGACCGGCAAGTTTTGGTGAAAGGGTGTTAAGAGCAAAGCTGAGGATAAGGAAAACAAATGCTAAAACCATTGTTTCGGCATCTGCGGCACCGTATCCGAAAAGAGCCATGGTATATCTTGCGGAAAGCCATGCGAGAGCTGAGGTCATTGCGGGATAATAGATTGTTGACATGAACCAGCCTACATAGTAAGCGTACTTTTTGCCGACAAGAGCTTCCGAATAATCAACAACGCCGTTGATTTTTTCGTACATTGTGCCCATAACGGAAAAAGTGTAAGCGCTGATGACCATGACGATACCGCCGATGAGCCATGAGATAAGAGCGATGGGAAGATCACCTTTAGTGATGTTGAGCATTGCTTCAGCCTTAAAAAAGACTCCACTGCCGACTACGATACCTACGACCATACATATTGCTGTCAGCAGACCGTATTTTTTCTTGAGTTCACTTGCCATATAATCACCTTTCAGAAATAAATTCGGCTTTCTTAAAAGAAACACCTTTTTAGAAATTTTACACCAGCTTAATAAATTTGTCAATAATTTTTCTTATTTTTTGTAATATTAAATCCGATTTTTTGTGAAATACAGACAAATTAAAATAGTCAGCGGACATCTTTATGAAAAAAGCCGCTGACTTTCAATTATATATACGGTATTATTATTCTTCTTCGAATATGATTTTATCGGTATAAATAAAGTCGCTGAGATATTCTCTTACCGCATCAAAATCAAGCTCCTCCGTCCATTGACCGTTGTGCATACCGTTGTCGCTTTGACCGTCCTGCGGAACTCTTGTTTGTTCGATATCGAACAGAAGCAAGCTCATTACGCCCTTATATGCAAGTCCCGTTATCTCAAACGGAGAAAGGTCGGTCGTTATGAGCGGAAAAATGTCACTCATCAACGAGAATAATTCGGGAATCGGAGTTTTTTTCGCCTTGTTTATGATTGCCGTTATGACCTTGCGTTGGCGGTATGTCCGCATATAGTCCGAGTCGAGCTTTCTTATTCGGCAATATACGAGAGCTTGCGCACCGTTTAAGCATACGTTCTCGCCGCTTTCAACTGTGTGACGGGTTGTTTTATTAATGAATTTCGCTTCCTTTTCGGTGACTTCAACATCAATTCCGCCGAGCTTGTCTATTATTTGCGTGAACATTTCAAAATCAACGGTTACAAAGTGGTCGATGTCGATGCCGAAATTGTATTCGAGAGTATCAACGGCAAGCTGAGAGCCGCCGTAGGCATAAGCGGCATTGAGTTTTGCTGATTTGTTTTTTGACGGTATCGTAACCCAACTGTCACGAAGAAAAGATGTTAATTTGATTTTGCGGTGCAGCATATCGACGGATACGAGTATCATGGAGTCCGAACGCTGAGAGGAACCCGAGGAACCGTCGACACCCATGAGAAGAATATTCGTAACAAGACGACTGCTTTTTAGTTCCGAAGATGAAATATATTCGTTTGTGTCGAGTTTTTCTTTTGTATATCCCGATGCTGCCGCAAAAAGGAAGATGAATGAGGATGTTATTATCAGCATTATTAGAATTGCGCTTACCGCAAAGCGAAATATACGGTGTTTTCTTTTCTTTTTACGTTGAGGTCGGTTCGGTTCCGGCTCGGGCTCAAAGCGGGACGGTTCAATGGGGTCATCGAGATAGATAACGTCAAAGTCATCGGCGGTTTGTCTGTTTTTTGAAATATATATATCTTTCATCGCATATCTCCTGAGATTGATAGTTCATTCTAATTGATTTTACACCATTACGAAGCGTTAAACAACCCCGAAAATGTAAATATTTTTGTACTATTGGGGCGAATAACGATATTTTTATTCAAAACATTTGACTTTTTACGCGCGGTAGTCTAAAATATAACGGAGCGTGACGAGTGGATTGGGCAGTCGCGGGCATCAATGATGCGTGAGGAAAGTCCGAGCTTCATCGAGCA
>CAYNUD010000167.1:0-3038 GCA_964400315.1 uncultured Clostridium sp.
TATGCTCCCAAACCGAGCCGCTTGTTTGTCAAGCGGCGTGTTGTATAATACACTACTTCGGCAAAAATGTCAAGCCCTTTTTCAAAAAAAATTGAAAAAATTTTAAAATTCAAGCAGAAAACTACTTTTCAAAATAAATAGATCTCAAAATTCCGCATTATGAAGCCAAATATATTGCTCATCTTCGTTACGGGTCGTTTGAAGCCAAGGATCTCCGTCGAGATGACGAATCATCCAGCAGGTATACATTTGAAAGCCCGGAGCTACCGACTGCGGATGAAGCGCACCGCCCGGAATAGCCGAAAAACTGTTATCGACACTCTTGAAAACCTCATCTCCTACAAAGCTTGCTCCGAAGCCCTCGGGACGGTCAAACTTAAAGTAATAGCATTCGGGCTGAGGATGACGGTGGGGGAGATAGCCGGACCAATTTCCTCTGTCATTGAGAACCTCACCGAGAACCATGTTTGAATAGGGAGCTATGTCCTTATCTATTATGGTATTCACACGGCGCTTTGCAACATTTCCGAATTTGCCGACACATGAATATCCCCACGGTGCATCCTCGGGTCTGTAAAGCTTTGCAGTAAAAGCCGTATCGTTTTTTGTAAACTGAACAAGAATCTCGGTATTGTCGATTGCTTTCACGGTTACCGAATCGCCGCTACTTGCGTGTACGGCATAAGGACCTTCGGTGAAAACGCTTTCACGGCTGACCGTTTCGCTTCCTTTTGTCCACTCAAATGTTATTTTTCCGGAAAGAAGGAGAACGGCAACTTCTTCGCCGCTTCTGCCGAATGTGCGTATCTCACCCGATTTAATGCGATATACGCGTACATCCATCATCATTGCACTGTAATCGTTATCGTAAGTGCAAAGTATTTCTTCGCCGTTTTCGTCAAACTGCGGATATCCGAATAATTTTCCCATAATAATACCTCATTTCATAAGATTTCTGATTTCATCCGGCGTAAAAACATATTTTTTATCGCAAAAATGGCAGGATACTTCTGTTTTAGGGTCGGATGCCATTTCGTTAAGTTCGGTCTCGCCGAGGGTAATGAGAGCCTTAGCGACTCTTTCTTTTGAACAGTTGCATCTGTATTCCGGCGACGATGTGTCGAGAAATTCCAAGTTGAAGCTTTTGAGAACGCTGCGACAAATATCCTCAGGGGTCATTCCCGAGGTAAGCATTTGAGTTACCGAAGGTATGTTTGCGATGTCTTTTTCAACTTTTTCAATTGTGTCCTCTGCCGCTGTTGGTAAAAGCTGAATTAAAAACCCACCTGCCGCTTTTACGGTTAGATTCGGATTTACAAGCACACCGAGAGCGCATACCGTAGGCGTTTGTTCGCTGATTGCAAAATAGCTTGTTATATCCTCTGCAACTTCTCCGGAGACTATAGGGACCTGTCCGATATATGGCTCCTTAAGTCCAAGATCTTTCATAACAGTGAGACTGCCTTGAGTTCCGACTGCTCCCGCAACGTCAAGCTTTCCTTTATTGTTCAACGGAATTTCAACCACGGGATTGGAAACATAGCCTCTGACATTGCCGCTGCTGTCGGAAACAGCAATGACCGAGCCCGCAGGTCCGCCTCCGTTAAGTCTCAGCGTAACGCTGTCATCCTTACCTTTGAGAACGGCGCCCATCATGGAAGCTGCGGTTAAGAGTCTGCCGAGCGCCGCCGACGTAACCGCCGAGGTTTTGTGTATTTGCTCCGCACGGGCAACGGTATCGGTTGTATCTGCCGCAATAACGGTAAGCTCGCCGGTGTCCGCGATCATTCTTACAAGTTTACTCATTCTATCACTTCTTCTTTGCTGAAAATACTGCTTTTTCGCTGCCGGAGCGAACGGGATCTAAGGTCATGTCATCATAAATGCCGATAATCTCAAAGCCGGCTTCTTCAAGCCATTTTGAAATGTTGTCGAGCGGATACGAGCGCTCCGTAATGTACTCCGTGCTACGATAGTATACTCCATCCTCTTCTTCGAAAAAGTCGAGAGAGATATCAACGCTGCCGTCGGAGTTGTTGTATGAATTTTGCCAAACGCAATAAAGATCGTCAAGGTCGTAAACGAAAGCGTTGTCGGCAAGAATTTCCTTGTGTTTATAAGGAGTGTTGACATCAAACGCGAATACTCCGCCGGGATTCATAAATAAAGAAACACGCTCGAAGGTGCGTTTTACCGCTTCTGGACCGTCAAGATGGTTGATGCCGTCAAGCACGCATAATGCAAAATCCACGGTGCCGTAAAGATCAATTTCATCCATGGATTGATTCAAAAGCAACAGAGGAACGTTTGCACGTATTGCTTTTTGCCTTGCTTCGTTAAGCATTCCGACACTTATATCAACGCCGATGACATCGTACCCCTTTTTTGCCGCTTCAACGGAAATTCCGCCTGTACCGCAACCGAGATCAAGCAAAATACCTTTTTCTTTTCGTTCTGCCGAAAGCAGCGAACAGAAATAATCGGTGCGCCGTTCATATCCGACGTTATCCGTAAGGCGGTCATAAAAGCGGGAAAAAATATCGTATGACATTATTTTTCCATCCTTTTGAAAACCATATCATAGCCGTTACAGCCGTATTGAAGCGAACGGTTGACTCGGCTTATTGTAGCCGTGCTTGCGCCCGTTTGGGCAACGATATCGCTGTAAACCTTGCCTTCTTGAAGCATTTTCGCAACGACGATGCGTTGGGAGAGAGCTTTTATTTCCGTTACGGTACAAAGGTCCTCAAAAAAATCATAGCATTCGTCGACCGTTTCAAGCTTTAATATCGCATCAAAGAGATAATCGACGCTTTTGTCTTTTAATTTATCGCTCAAAATGAATCATCCTTTCCGTACGCTTTTACGCTTTACTATTGTAACATACAAACACCGAAAAGTAAACCGTAAAAAAACAAACAATGATTTTTCTTTTACGACTATGCGTTAAATATCGGTTGTAATTCCGAAAACGGTGTGTTATACTTAATTAAAAAATACGGGGTTACCCGTGAAAGGAAGATTATATGGATATCTTT
>CAYNUD010000168.1:0-2965 GCA_964400315.1 uncultured Clostridium sp.
TTTTCATTTCCGCAAAGGAAAAAATCCGCCTTGACCGTCTTTTTGAATTGATAAAATTTGTTGATACGCAAAATGCGATGAGGATTTCCACCGGTAAGCTCAATGATGTGCTTGCGGATGCTACGGCGAGAGTACAGCCGCCTACCGATAAGGGCAGGAGACTGAAAATATACTATATGACTCAGGCTTCGACAAGGCCGCCGACATTCGTGTGCTTTGTAAATGATGCGGAGTTGTTCCATTACAGCTATCAGCGCTATCTCGACAACCGTATAAGAGAGGTTTTCGGCCTTGAGGGTACGCCCACAAGAATGGTAGTGCGTGAAAGAGAGTCAAACAAAAAATGATAGTTTTAGGCATTGACCCAGGCTATGCTATAGTTGGTTGCGGAGTGGTTGAGTATAAAAGCAATCACTTCACCATGCTTACCTACGGAGCGATAACGACCGAGGCACACACGCCGTTTAACGAGCGGATAGAAAAAATATATGACGAAGCCGATGCCCTCATGAAAAGGTTTCATCCGGAGGCTATGGCAATTGAAAAGCTGTTTTTCAACACAAACCAAAAAACGGCGATAGATGTTGCACAGGCGAGGGGCGCGCTTGTCCTTGCGGCACAGAAAAACCGTATTCCGATATTTGAATATACTCCGCTTCAGGTTAAACAAAGCGTTGTAGGCTACGGCAGAGCCGAAAAAAAGCAGGTGCAGGAAATGACCCGCATTATGCTGAATTTAGAGAAAATACCAAAGCCCGATGATGCGGCGGATGCACTTGCAATGGCGATATGCCACTGTCACAGCGCAGGTTCGCTTATAGGCAGACTCGGCATATAAAGCAACTAAAGGAGACCGCTATGTTTTACAGCCTTACAGGTACGGTAGCGTTTACCGATGAAAGCAGCATTGCTCTTGACTGTGGCGGCGTTGCCTTCAAACTTTTCACATCAACAAACACTCTTGCAAAATGCGCTCCAATAGGGGAGGTGCAAACGCTTTTTACGCATTTGAACGTGCGTGAGGATGCGCTCGACCTCTTTGGATTTGCGACAAAAAATGAGCTTGACTGCTTTAAAATGGTTACGGGAGTTACGGGCGTAGGACCGAAAGCGGGGCTTGCGATTTTGTCAGCTCTTACACCCGATATGCTTGCGGTCAGCGTTGCGGGCGGAGACGTTAAGGCGATAACGGCGGCACAGGGCGTAGGCCCGAAGCTTGCGCAGAGGATAGTCCTTGAATTAAAGGGCAAGATGGATGCTTTTGCAACAAGTTCCGAAAGCCTGGGCAATATTGCCGCGGCCCAAAAGGCTACGGTTAGCTATGCGGGTGAGGATGCGGT
This sequence comes from uncultured Clostridium sp., assembly GCA_964400315.1. Classification (GTDB taxonomy): domain Bacteria; phylum Bacillota; class Clostridia; order Oscillospirales; family Acutalibacteraceae; genus CAG-177. Next base: position 1,341 of record CAYNUD010000168.1, read on the forward strand.
CAACGCTCTTGTGATGCTCGGATACACACGCTCAGAGGCAAGCATAGCCGTAGGTAAGCTGGACGGCATGCTTTCAACGGAGGAAATGATAAAGCAAGCTCTTAAAATGCTTGCAAGAAACATATAAGGGGGTATTAAATGGACTTCGATTTTGAAAACAGAATAGTCGCCCCTGAATTTTCACAGCAGCAGGATAACGACCTTGAGCTTTCGCTCCGTCCGAAGGTACTCGGCGAATACATCGGTCAAGAAAAGGCGAAGGAAAACCTTTCGATATATATAGAGGCGGCACGCCAAAGGGGTGAGCCGCTTGACCATGTTTTGCTTTACGGTCCTCCGGGTCTCGGAAAGACAACGCTTGCGGGCATAATTGCCAACGAAATGGGTGTGAATTTCAGGGTTACGAGCGGTCCCGCCATCGAAAAACCGGGTGACCTTGCAGCTTTGCTTACAAATCTTAACGACGGCGATGTCTTGTTTATAGACGAAATTCACCGTCTTTCAAGAGCTGTTGAAGAAGTGCTTTATCCGGCGATGGAGGATAATGTACTTGACATAATTATAGGCAAGGGCCCCTCGGCTCGGTCGATAAGGCTTGACCTGCACCGCTTTACGCTGGTGGGCGCAACGACGAGAGCGGGTCAGTTAAGCGCACCGCTTCGTGACCGTTTCGGTGTGGTGCTTCGTTTGGAGCTTTATACTCCGGAACAGCTTTCACAGATAGTGACGAGAAGCGCAAATATTCTCGGAATAGAAATAGACCCTTCGGGAGCGCTCGAAATTGCCTCACGTTCTAGAGGAACACCGAGAATTGCAAACAGACTTCTCAAGCGCTCAAGAGATTTTGCACAGATAATGTGTGACGGTGAGATAACTAAGGAAGCTTCCGCACTTGCTCTTGATAAAATGGAAATTGATGAATTGGGTCTCGATTCGATTGACAGGCTCATTCTCAAAACAATGATAAAGAATTATAACGGAGGTCCGGTGGGACTTGAAACCATAGCGGCGGCGATAGGCGAAGAAGCCGTAACGATTGAGGACGTATATGAGCCGTATCTTATGCAGATAGGCTTTCTCAGCCGTACTCCGAGAGGAAGAACGGTAACGCCTGCCGCATATGCGCATCTCGGTTTGGAAATGCCGGGACAGCAAAGAATTGACGTTTAATAAGGAATGAAAAATGAGAGCATATAAAGATTGGAAGGACTATGAGCTTATCGACTGTTCGGACGGCGAAAGGCTCGAAAGATGGGGCGACATTATTCTTGTCAGACCCGACCCACAGGTTATATGGAAAACGCCGAGAGAGCATGAGCTGTGGGCAACGCCTCATGCCGTATATAACCGTTCAAGTACGGGCGGCGGGAGCTGGCAGGTGTATTCCAAAATGCCTCCCGTTTGGCAAATCGGCTTTGAAAATCTGAAATTTAACATTAAAACCATGGGATTTAAGCACACGGGGCTTTTTCCCGAGCAGGCGGTTAATTGGAAAATGACCGCAGAGATTATACGCAATGCGCAAAGACCCGTAAAGGTACTCAATTTGTTTGCTTATACCGGAGGAGCTACCGTTGCCGCGCTCGAAGCGGGAGCAAGCGTGACTCATGTTGATGCTTCAAAGG
>CAYNUD010000169.1:0-2961 GCA_964400315.1 uncultured Clostridium sp.
TATTTCCGTTTTTTCAAATAAAAGACCTCTTTTCGTTTTCTTCAACGGTATTTTCGTCTCTGTCGGGGCGAATTATTCTCCGAGAAGCCCTTTTTTTGAAAAAATAATGACTTTTGAAGATAAAATTTACAATTTGCACTTGATAGTTTGCGGATTTTCTGCAATAATAAGGATGTATATATTATAATGGCAGTTTGTTCTGCCGAAACGGAGCGTGTATCTTTTTGGATAACAATAAAAAACTGGCGGAGCTTCTTTTTCCGCATATAGACAAAACACCCGATTATTACGAATCTCTCTATCCCGCAAGAGAGCTTCCCGAAGGAGCGAGAGTCACGCGTTTTTCCCCCTCCCCCACCGGATATCTTCACATCGGCGGACTTTTCGGCGCTCTTGTTGATGTTCTCACCGCTCATTCAACAAACGGAATTGCGTACTTGAGAATTGAGGACACGGACAAAAAGCGTGAAACGGACGACGGCGTTTCCGCCATTATCAGCGGCTTCGATTATTTCGGAGTGAATTTTGACGAGGGCGTTACGGGCTTCGGAACCGAAAAAGGTGCTTATGGCCCATACACGCAAAGTCAGCGTGCCGAAATTTATCAAACCGTTGCAAAAAGCCTTGTCGAAAAGGGACTTGCCTATCCCTGCTTCTGCACAGCCGACGAGCTTACGGCAATTCGCGAGGAGCAAACCAAGGGCGACGCTCTCATTTGGGGATATTACGGAAAATGGACGAAATGCCGTGACCTTACGCTTGAACAGGTTGAAAAAAATCTTTCCGAGGGTAAGCCTTGGGTGCTTCGTCTGCGTTCAAGCGGCAGTGAGGACAAAAAAATCGTATTCGACGACGTTATCAGGGGCAAAATCGAAATGCCCGAAAACATAATCGACGAGGTTCTTCTCAAATCGGACGGCATTCCCACATATCATTTTGCCCACGCCTGCGATGACCATTTTATGAGAACGACGCACGTTATCAGGGCTGAAGAATGGATATCCTCGGTACCTAAGCACATTGAGCTTTTCAGAGTTTGCGGATATAAGCTCCCGAAATACGCCCACACGCCGCAGGTACTTAAAATCGACGAGGAAACGGGTGACAAGAGAAAAATCTCTAAAAGAAAAGACCCCGAAGCAGCTGTCGGATATTACGATGAGCAGGGCTTCCCGAAAGAAAGCGTGCTTGAATATCTGCTCACCTTGATAAACTCGAATTTCGAGGATTGGCGCAGGGCAAATCCCAAGGAGGATATTTCAAAATTCCCGTTCAATCTTAAAAAGATGAGCTCGAGCGGCTGTCTGTTCGACATTGTGAAGCTCAACGACGTGAGCAAAAACGTTATTTCGCTTATGAATGCCGAAAAGGTTTATTCCGACATTGCGAAATGGGCAAGCAAATATGACAGAGAATTTTACGAAATCTTCACCGCCGACCCCGAATTTTCCGTTGCAATGGTCAATATCGACCGTGAAAATCCCAAGCCGAGAAAGGATATCTCCAAGTGGAGCGAGGTTAAGGATTATTTCTCTTACTTCTTCGACGAGCTTTACACTCCGGATTATACTCTTCCTGAAAACATTTCAAAGGACGATGCTGCGGCGATAGTCGAAAAATATGCCGGCGAATTTTCGCTTTCCGACGACAAGGACCAGTGGTTTGCTCGGATAAAAGAAATGTGCGAGCCTCTCGGCTTCACCCCGAACGTTAAGGAATACAAGAAAAATCCCGAGGCATACAAAGGCCATGTCGGCGACGTTTCAACCGTTATCCGCATTGCCCTGACCTCACGCAGAAACACACCCGACCTTTATTCGATAATGTCACTTCTCGGCGAGAACAAAATCAAAGCAAGACTTGCCGATGCATATAAAAGCTTCACCGAATAATAAATAACGAGAAAGGAAAAGAATATGGACGAGATAAACACTTCCGCATCGAATTTTATATATGATTTTATTGACGAGGACCTTGCAAACGGTGTCAACACACGCATTCAGACCCGTTTCCCGCCCGAGCCGAACGGCTATCTTCACATCGGTCACGCAAAGGCTATCTGCATTGATTTCAGCACTGCCGAAAAATACGGCGGCGAATGCAACCTTCGCCTTGACGACACCAACCCCTCAAAAGAGGATGTTGAATATGTCGATGCGATAAAAGAGGATATCGAATGGCTCGGCTACAAGTGGAACAAGGTGCTTTACGCTTCAAGCTACTTTGATTTTATTTACGAATGCGCAATAAAACTCATCAAAAAAGGCAAGGCGTATGTCTGCGACCTTTCCGCCGACGAGATAAGAGAATACAGAGGCACTCTCACCGAGCCCGGCAAAAACAGCCCCTACAGAGAGCGTTCAATCGAAGAAAACCTTGACCTTTTTGCAAGAATGACGGCGGGTGAATTTAAGGACGGCGAAAAGACCCTGCGTGCGAAGATAGATATGGCATCCCCGAACATCAATATGAGGGATCCCGTTATTTACCGCATTGCCCACGTTCACCATCATCAGACGGGCGACAAGTGGTGCGTTTATCCCATGTACGACTTTGCGCATCCGCTTTCGGATGCAAAAGAGGGTGTAACCTATTCGCTTTGCTCCCTCGAATTTGAAAATCACAGACCGCTTTACGATTGGTTCATCAAGGAAATCGGCTTCGACGAGCCGCCGAGACAGATAGAATTTGCCCGTCTCAACATCAATTACTGCGTTACAAGCAAGAGAAAGTGCCTTGAAATGGTACAAAAGGGCATTGTTGACGGCTGGGACGACCCGAGAATGGTTACTCTTTGCGGCATGAGAAGAAGAGGTTATCCCGCGGCGGCAATTCGCGAATTTATCAACCGTATCGGCGTTTCAAAGGCGTACAGCGTTGTCGATTACGGTCTGCTCGAGGCGTGCGTAAGAGATAATCTCAACTCGAACGCTCCCAGGGCTATGGCGGTGCTCAAGCCCC
>CAYNUD010000170.1:0-2953 GCA_964400315.1 uncultured Clostridium sp.
TAGATGCCGTTGCGGCAGAAAGTTTTGTCGGAACTGTCAGACAGGGCATGGAGGTTTCAAATGCCGACACGCTCAAGTGGACATACTTTATTTGCGCCGTGGTGCTTGTTGTCGCGGCAATTCCCATGTTCTATTACGGCTTTAAGAATACCAAGGAGCGTTTCACCACTACCGATAATCCTCCCACTTTAGGACATAATCTCAAGCTCCTTTTCAAGAACAAAGAGCTTCTTCTCATCGTTCTTTCGGGCGTTCTCGGCGGCGCAAGAATGGTTTATACTTACACGGGCGGCCTTTATTTTGCAAAGTACGTTCTTCAAAACGAAGGACTTTACAGCCTTATAACGCTTCTCGTTGTTCCCGGCGGACTTGTGGCATCGCTTCTTGTTCCGTGGATGTCAAAGAAATTCACGAAGAAATGGTCTTACATAGTCGTTCATCTTTTCGGCGGTGTCGTTATGACGGTTATGTATTTTGTCGGATATGATGCACCGTGGAAGCTCGTTGTTGCCGCCGTCGGACTTGTGTTACTCGGCATTCCTCAGGGCGTAAATAACATAATTACCTATGCTATGATAGGAGATACGGTTGACTATCTCGAATGGAAAACCGGCGAAAGAGGCGAGGGTATTTGCTTTGCAATGCAGACTCTCATTAACAAAATCGGTATGGCGGTCGGCGCTTTCATAGGCGTTATCTCGTTCTCGGCCGCAGGCATCAATTCCGAAACCGGATATATATCCGCAGAGGGCGCAAATACGCTTTGGAATATGCTTGTTCTTTCGGGCGTTGTCAGTATGTTTGCGTGCGCAATTCCCATCTTCTTCTACACCATCACAGAGAAGAGGCAGGAAGAAATGGTTGCCGAAATCGAAGCAAGGAATTCGTCGGTCGCTTCAAAATAAAATAACAGCAGTAAGCCCGCCGTTCAAGTTACCGAGAACGGCGGGCATCGTTATTTATGCACTTGCAATTGTATAAAATCAGTCGTTGTCCTTCTTCTTTTTGAGAATAACAAGCAGCGCCGCAGCAGCCCCGAGAGAAATGAAAATACCTATTGTTTTTGCAGAGCCGGTGTCGGGAATGCTCGATTCGCGCTTGCTCCAATCGGCTTCGAATGTAAGGTCGCTTGCGGGCATTTTGTCGGGAGCGTCGGGAGTCCAGCCCGTAAAATCATATCCGTCTTTTTCGGGGTCGGTCTCGGGAACAGGGATACTCTTTCCTTCTTTTACTTCATAGGTTTTGAAAATTTCTCCGTCAACTTTGTAGGTTACGGTGTAGCTCTTTTTGACAAGAGATGAAACGCCGATTATTGCTATAACGCCGCCTGCAATAGCGAGCCCCGTAATAACGGCGGTGTTGATGCCTGCGATTGCCGCAATTACGCCGCCTGCAACAACGGTGCCGCCTACGACATAGGAAACGAATTCGTCGTCGATTTCAAACACGGCCTCAAAAATGAGCTCCTCGGTGCCCATAATTTCGGGAACCTCGGGAGACCAGCCGACAAATTTGTAACCGAATTTTTCGGGTGTCTGCTCGGGAACGGGAACGGTATCTCCCTCTCTTACTTTGTATTCTTCAAAGGTTTTGCCGTCAACAACATACTTGACATTGCCGTTTTTGAGCCATTTTGCGGTGAAAGTAACTTTATTCGCAGGAACCGTTGAATAGGCGAGAACATTTTTGCCTGTTTCATCAAACCAGCCGGCAAAGGAATACCCCTCGTTAACGGGATCCTCGGGAACCGTAAGAGAAATATCCGAACCGTAAGCCGCAGATGTCTCAAATACAACGGTATTCTCGGAAATGTACTTCACATCATAGTTGTTGAGCTTCCATGAGGCGTAGGCCGTTATGCTTTCTACACCCATTTTTTCGGGAAGCGGAATCAACTCATTATCGTTTTTGCCGATTATCCATCCCGCAAAAGAATATCCGTCTTTTTCGGGCTCTTTCGGAAGAATGATATCGTCGTTCTCGTTAAAGGTTTTCACATCGTAGGCTTGAGTGTCACCCTCGTTGATGTAAAAAGTGACAGTGTTGCCTGTCGCGAAAGCACTTACGGGCATTGCCGCAAATACACAGGCGAATGCCAGAACGCACGCCAACAGGGTTTTTAAATTTTTCTTCATTGGTTTACTCTCCTTTTGCATTTTATTTTTTGCTTTTGTGCCGTTTCTCCATTTTTACGACACGCCGTGGCCGAAACGCCTGCACATGACGCTTCATAAAATAAGTGTCGTTGGCGACGGATTTTGTTGCACCGCAAATGTAAACAAACGATAAACAAATTTTGAAGTGATTAATGTTAAAAAATTGTAACAACGGTAACAGAAAAGTGTCAAAACTGTAATTGTATTGTAATTGGACTTCGGAACAAAAAGGATGTATACTGTAAGTGCAAGAAAAACAAAAGGGGGACTGAAGCATGATAGGCTTTTTCAAATTCTTGTGGATATTCATCGCTATTATGGCCGCTTCGGCAAGCCTGATTGCAGGCAAAGACGATGAAGAGTATACCGAGGCTCTCGACTGAGAAAGTCGAATTAAATTAAGAGGGTAAAGCCGAAAGCGGGACTGTCTCATCGAGACAGTCCCGCTTCGCATATTTTGAAAAATCAAAGATTCAAAAAGTCTTTTCTGTAAACGTCTTCGAGTTTGAAAGCCTTTACTATCTCGACAAGGTCGGGATCGGTAATGGTATTTACTCTGGGCAGATGAGCGGTCATCATGTAAAGCTGTGCCGCTTTTTCGACGGTTTCGATAAGACCGAATGCTTCGTCAAGGTCTTTGCCGCAACCGTAGATTCCGTGCTGACCCCAAACGACAAGACGAAATTCTTTCATCTTTTCCGCAGTGGCGATTCCGATTTCGTTCGTGCCGCATACCATCCAAGGAAGAACGCCGATACCGTCGGGGAAAACAACCATGCATTCGGTACACATTTCCC
>CAYNUD010000171.1:0-2921 GCA_964400315.1 uncultured Clostridium sp.
ATAGCCATTTCGGCTTTTTCAATAAGCGAAAGAACATCGCCCATGCCGAGTATTCTCGATGCCATTCTGTCGGGGTGGAAAACATCAAGATTTTCAAGCTTTTCGCCTGTACCGACGAATTTTATCGGTTTACCCGTAACCGCACGGGCCGAAAGTGCCGCACCGCCTCTGGTATCGCCGTCGAGCTTTGTAAGTATAAGTCCGTCAATGCCGAGCGCTTCATTAAAAGCGGTGGCGACATTTACCGAATCCTGACCGGTCATTGCATCGACAACAAGGAGTATTTCATGGGGCTTAACCTCGGTCTTGACCGCTTTAAGTTCATTCATCAAAGCTTCGTCAACATGAAGTCGACCTGCGGTATCTATAATAAGGTAGTCGTGACCGTGCTCTTTTGCATAGTTGACCGCTTCACGGGCTATTACGACAGCATCGGTTTGTCCCATCTCGAAAACGGGAACTCCGACCTGCTCACCGACAACTTGAAGCTGTTTTATAGCGGCGGGCCTGTAAATGTCACAAGCCGCAAGCATGGGACGGTGATTTTGATTTTTCAGCATGAGAGCGAGCTTTGCGCAATGGGTGGTTTTACCCGAACCCTGAAGTCCGCACATAAGCACGATTGTCGGCGGATGATTTGCACAAGCGAGACGGCTGTTTGTGCCGCCCATTAGATTTACAAGTTCCTCACGAACGATTTTAATTACCATTTGAGAGGGGGTGAGGCTCTCCATTACCTTTTCGCCGATAGCTTTTTCGGTGACTGTATTTGTGAAGTCCTTGGCAACCTTGTAGTTGACATCCGCTTCTAGTAGCGCCATACGCACCTCTCTCATTGCGGAACGGACATCCGCTTCGTTAAGGCTACCCTTACTTCTTAAATTTTTAAATGTTGCTTCAAGTCTGTCTGAAAGACCTTCAAATGCCAAAGCCGTCACCTCTTTTGTTTTCGGAAATTGTATGCATATCAGCTTTCAAGTAATGTCATTGCCGCCGCCTTAATGCGAACACTGCAATCGCTTATCTCCTTTGAAAGGCTGTGACGCAGATTGTATTCGGTAATTTGATTAGCACAGTCGATTATTTCGTTAAGACTGCTTCTCATATCTTCGAAACGCTTTGCCACACCGAGTCGGCTTTCCATTTCATTGAGCTGGGTTTCGGCTCGTTTAATGGCATCACGCACGCCTTGACGGGTAATGCCCTCATTTTCGGCAATTTCGGAAAGAGAAAGGTCATCATTATAGTAATACTCCAAAAAATCACGCTGCTTTGCCGTCAACATTTCGCCGTAGAAATCAATAAGGATAGCTATTTCATAATTCTTTGCCACGATTGACCCTCCTTTCCGTTTAAGTCGTCGTAAAACTTCGCTCGTTGTGATGTTGTGTAAAGCGAGAAAACTTTACAGCTTGCCTATTATAACCGAAAACCGAGCCGATGTCAAGTGTTTTTTTGAAGTCGAAAAGAAGAGTTTTCCACAATTTTTTGAGGAAAACGCGTGAAAACCCGATATTTTCGCCACACTTTGTGCAAAAGGTGCATTCAAACACAAGATGTATTCCGTTTCTTTGCCCAAAAGGGTGGAAAACTTTTTCACACCGCGACGGTGTTCCCTGCTTGTAAAGTAGCATGCCTTTACACGAATTATTTTAACGTTACTATCGTAACGCCGTCCTCGCCTTCTCCGTAGACACCGAGACGACTTGTTTTAACGTAAGGTGAAGATTTCAGATATCTTGTGACCGCTGCACGCAGAGCACCTGTTCCCTTACCGTGAACAACGGTAAATTCGTTAAGTCCCGTGCGAAGTCCGGAATCAATAAAGCGGTCAAGCTCGATAAGACAGTCGTCAACCGTCATGCCGCGCAAATCAAGTCTTGTTGCCGCCGCCATATTCAGTCTGCTTTCGCCCTGCAAATGCACTGAGGATTTGTTTTCTTTTTTCTTTGGAGCGTTTTCGCAAAGACGTAAATTAGAGAGCTTGACTCTGGTTTTAATTGAGCCTGTTTGAACCTCGACATTGCCGTTTTTATCGGCGGGAGAGAGAACCTTAGCGCTTTTGCCGATATCACGGATAATAACCGTATCGCCGACAATAAGCGAGCGGGGAAGAACGTAATTTTCGTCATCATCAATGTCCGTGACCGGATCAGCCGCCGAATCAATGGCTTCAACTCCGCGCTTTACAAGTGCTTTCGCTCTGCGGGCAAGTTCCGCGGCATCTTTTGCCTTTTGCTGTTCTTTTTTCAGCTTGTCGAGTTCCTGTAACAGTGCATATGCCTCGCGCTTTGCCTGTTCTACAACTCGCATAGCTTGCGAACGAGCCTTTTCAAGTTCCTGTTCACGTAGCTTTGAAATTTCTTCACGTTGCTTGTCGGCGGCTTCTTTTTCTTTTTTTGCTTTATCCGCAAGCAGGCGAGCGTTTTCGTATTCATCTTCCATTTTGCGGCGTGTTGCCTCAAGACGGTCAACTACATTTTCAAATTCTTTGTTTTCGCTTGAAACAAGCTCCCGTGCTCTGTTGATAACCGCGGGATTAAGACCGAGCTTTTCGCTTATGGCAAGAGCATTTGATTTGCCGGGAACGCCGATGAGAAGGCGATAGGTGGGGCGGAGAGTGGCAACATCAAATTCACAGCAACCGTTTTCGACTCTCGGAGTTTCGAGCGCATATGCTTTGAGCTCGGCATAATGCGTTGTTGCGGCGATTTTTGCGCCTTTTTCATGTAAAGCTTCAAGCACCGACATTGCAAGAGCGGCACCCTCAACGGGATCCGTTCCCGCACCGAGCTCATCTATGAGAACGAGACTGCCGTATTCAGCCGTTTCCATAATTTTAATAATGTTTGTCATGTGAGCGGAAAAGGTGGAGAGAGATTGTTCGATGGATTGTTCATCTCCGATGTCGGCAAGGATTT
>CAYNUD010000172.1:0-2869 GCA_964400315.1 uncultured Clostridium sp.
CTGTTGATTTCGGGTGCTTCGTAGGGTGACTCAAGTTCATTGTCGGGATTAAACACTTCGGGGCAGCAGTCAAATCCGCTTTCAATAATTTTCCCCCAATAGTTTTTTATTACCTTAATTGCCGATTTTTCAAGCCCGCAGTTGTAAAGCGCTTCTATATAATAATGTATCATATACGGTGTTCGCATAGTGAATGCCGTATCGGTTTTTTGAATTTTTTCAAGAATCAATATGTTTTCTTTTTGGCTTAAAACACCGCTCAGAACCGCCCAAGCCTGTGAATGCCAGGATATTTGACCGGCCGGGCTTATAAACAATTTGTCTTTTTCGGAATAAAATTTAAGGATTGATTTACTTGCCTTGCCGATTTCGAGAATAATCCATTCCGAATCTTTGCCCAGCTTTTCCGCAAGTGTTTTCAATTGCTTTAAAGTGTATATGTAAACACCTAAAAGAGAAATCTCTTTATCAAGAGACGGGCACCAATCGATATGGGAATTCAGCTCTATTATTCCCTTTTCATCATTGAAGTGGGACGAAACAATTTGAGCCTGCTCGTATGCCGTATCATACAACTCACCGACCAAATCGATGTCTCCCGTGTTTTCGAGATAGTCATACAGACAGGAAATAAAGAATAACGAATAATCCGCAAAACACCACTCATCTACAAACGGAGGAGAATCGGGGAATATACACGATGCCACCATTCGGTGATTTGCTCTGTACGCCGCGAAAAGATACAGGCATCTTTTAATTAAATCGTAATTTTTAAACGTTTTGCAGTCGGTCAGTGCCTGAAGACGAAAATCGCCTATCCACAGCCTTCTGTCCCTTTTCGGGCCGTCCTCAAAAACCTCCTGCTCACATTCCTTCAGCGTTTTAACGGAAATATTATATATATCCTTTAAAAGCTTATCTTCCGTACCGATGTCGGAAACGGTGTTAATATCAACCGCCGATACACAGTCGGCGTATATATCCGTTATATCAACGGGGAAAGCCGCATTATCGATTCGTTCTATCAGTACATATCTGAAAGCGTATCTTCTTTCAAGTGTGCCGGTATAGGGGGTAAATACAACCTGCCTTTCTTCCCGTTGTATCCAACCGTTTCCGAGGGTGCCTTTATAGGCTTCCGGCGGAGTTGCCAGTTCCAAAGGAAATTCACCGAATGAGAATTTGAATTTAACGGGCGAATCCGTAATACGAATATTCCCGTAATGATTTAATGAAAAGGATAGATAACCGACGCAATGATCTCCGAAATCGAGCAGTATTTTATCGCCGCTTTCTATCTTGAGCGGTAAAGCAAATGCGGTGACGGTATCAACGCGAATTCCCTGAAAAGCTGTAGGGTCTTTTGTTATTTTTCCTATGCTTTGAGGGTATTGTTTTTTGTGTTTAAGCGGTTTTTTTAAATCAATGGATTTTTTTGCGTACAGTTCATTTATAATAAACAATGTATATCACCTTTTATATTTGAATTTTTGAAAATTTTATTGCGGCACCACAATAAAGCTAATACTTTTGCGGGAAAGCCGTGTTTCTTACAGTATCGCTGTCTATCTCGGATTTTTTCGGGGGGGGGTAGTGTTATTAAATGATTTTCGAAATTCGGACAGGGTTGTGCCGGTGTGCTTTTTGAAAAAACGGCTGAGATAAAGCGGATCATTGAAGCCGGTTTGAGCCGCAACATCGGCAACCGTTAAATCTGTGTTTGTAATCAGATCCTTTATATGTGCCAGTTTCAATTGATTTATATATGCGGTTGGCGGCATATGAAGCGTCTTTGTGAAAAGAGCTTTGAAATGCGAGGTTGACAAATTGCAAAGAGAAGCGTAAAAGGAAAGCGGTTTGTTTAGGCTGTAATTTCTTGTCATATAATTCACGGCGGGCAAAATTTTAGAGTCATTAACACTTTCGACCGTTGTTGTATCGCCGAGCAAAAGATTTTGAATTGTGGCCATAAGCTGCATAAAGTAGCCTATGCACATTATAGGAGTGGAAGGACGGTTAAACTGCAGCTCGAAAATAATATTACGGAATAATGCGGAAAGCTGTTTTGAATTACCGATGGTACAATGTCCGTTTTCGGGTATTCCCGAACAATTTACAATATTTTCGATTTCTATTCCGGTGAAATGAATCCAATAATGCTTTGAAGGACCGGTGAAGCCGAATACCAATGGGTCATTCGGCTTCCATAGAATAATATCACCGGCATTTAACGGCACTTTTTCGCCTTTGGCCAAACAGTAGCCCGAGCCCTCGGTGACATATATAATCATATAATCGTTTCTGCCGTTCGGCCTTGAAGAGTCAAAGGGATCATCTTCAATCACTTCGCCGCAGTTGTTAATTAAAACAAAATCCTCCGATACATATTCGCAAGAGAATATGTCCCCCACCAAGCCCTGCATTTTTATAACCTCCGAACCGGTATATTTGATATTGTAGTCTGATTGTATCGTCTATACTCATTTTACCCATATCGGGAAAAAATATCAAGATAAAAGACAAATAATCGTTCAATCGTCCATATTATTCGTTTTTCTATCTATTTAATAAATCCGCTGAATGATTTATAATTTAATTGCGCAAAAACGCGGGTGCATGTTGTAAAAAAATGACATTTTACGATTTGGATTTATCTGCTTTTTGTTTAGTTTAATGCGCTTTGAATTTGATTTTTGCAGGAATGAAAAGAGCAATGCGGAGTTTTATTTGTGAATATTTGTCGGTGCATCGTTTTTTCGGGTCTGCTGTCGGCATACCGTCCGAAAATCTGCTTTATACAGCGGGCTTTGTAAAGAACGGGGCATCTGCAATTCAAAAAATTTTAACGGAGGTTCTGAAAATGAAAAAC
>CAYNUD010000173.1:0-2854 GCA_964400315.1 uncultured Clostridium sp.
CTATGCAAAGTTTGAGACTTTCCCGATTTGGAATCTTCCGTTAAAGCATCCTGTAAATCTTGCATATGAAGCTGCAACCGCAGATCTCAACGACGTCAATATGATAGATCCTTACCATCTTGAAGCATACGGAGTTACTACCGTTAATTATAACCGTGACGTTGAGGTTTTCCCCGTGCTCAATGCTATATTTGAGAGAATAGAGGGAGTAAGTCCGTATAAATCACCCACCGACATGGGTGTCAACATGGCAGGCTATGCTATTTGTGACGACGAGGTAACGAAGGAAGCATCAAAGCAGGAGATTATACGCAGATACTTTGCGGCTCTCTGCGATTTAAGAATGGGTAGAGGTACGCAGGCGGCTGTAGATAAAATCATAAGTCTTATGAATCAAGCGGGTATAGAACCTGACGACAGATGTGTTGTCTCTGCCGCAAGCGAAAAAAGCGAAGCGACCGAAGGTCAGCCTGCGGTTGCTATTCAACTGCCCGACGGCACGGTTGTTACGGGAAAAACATCTAATCTTCTCGGAGCTTCATCGGCGGCACTGCTTAATGCAGTTAAAACGGTTGCGGGATTACCCGACGATTTGCTCATGATTGCGCCGTCGATAATCGAGCCTATACAGAAACTCAAAACGCAGATACTTAAGAATCATAATCCAAGACTTCATTCCGATGAAACGCTAATTGCACTTTCTATGAGCGCTAATACGAATCCCGTTGCCAAAAAAGCGCTTGAAGCTATCGGAGAGCTTTCAGGCTGTGAAGCACATTCAACGGTAATTCTTTCACAGGTTGATCAGGATATTTACAGAAAGCTCGGAATCAATCTCACGTGCGAACCGAGATATCAAACAAAAAGACTTTACCACAAATAAAAATGGCGGAGAAGGCTGATAACCTTCTCCGCATATTTTATATATTTAAGTATTTAATTGCATCGCTTATGGTTTTTTCGTAAGCCTCATTGCCGTATTTGTCAACTTCATCCTTGTTTTTTTCGCCGTGAGTTAAACAGCCTGCTCCGCCGATACATCCGCCCACACAAGCCATGCCTTCAACAAAGTTGGCATCAAGCAAATTCTTTCTCTTTCTGAGCAACGCGACCTTGCAAGCCTCGATTCCGTCACAAGGGAGGGCTTTAAGCTCGAAATTCTTGATTCCGTGTTCTTTAAGACCCTGCGCCACGGCATCGGATAAGCCGCCGCTTCTTGCAAAAATCCTTCCGAAGTATGATGCGTTGTCGAGAACCTCCTCGTCAAGAGTCATTATATCAATGTCTCTGCTGTCGAAAAGCGCTTGAAGTTCCTCGAAAGTCATGGCAACATCAACATACGGTTTGACGCTTTCCTTTTGAACCTCGGCCTTTTTTGCGGTACAGGGACCGATAAATACAACGCTTGCACTCGGCTCGTTATCCTTGATATATTTTGCTATTGTCGCCATGGGGGAGAGGTTGTGTGAAACGTACGGCAGAAGATCGGGAAACGATTTTTCGATATAGCTTACAAAAGCGGGACAGCATGAGCTTGTCAAAAATCCTTTTTCCGCAAGCTCTTTGGATTCCGCATATGCAACCATATCTGCACCGAGAGCCGCTTCGATAACGGCGTGAAAACCGAGTTCCTTTAATCCTTTAACCACCTGACCGAGTTTTGCATATGTGAATTGGCTTGAGATTGAGGGAGCAACCACCGCATATACCTTGTATTGCGAATTGCCCTTACTTTTCTTTATGAGGTCAATAACATCGAGAATATATGATTTGTCGGTTATTGCGCCGAATGGACATTGGTATACGCAAGCACCGCATGATATACACTTTTCATCGTCGATTTGAGCCGCCTTGTTTTCGTTCATGGAAATCGCCTTGATTTTGCAAGCGTTTTCGCACGGACGCTTACGGCTTATAATAGCGGTGTAGGGGCAAACCTTGGCGCACATGCCGCAACCGACACATTTGGACTTGTCAATATGTGCAACATGGTAGTGGTCAAAGGAAATAGCACCTCGTTTGCAAACATCCTCACAGCGGTGAGCAAGACAACCGCGGCAGGCGTTTGTGACCTCGTATCCGCCCATGGGACATTCATCACAAGCCGTCTCAATAACCTCAATAACATTGTGCGAGTCCTTTGAGCCGCCCATTGCAAGCTGAACACGCTCGGCAAGGATGGCTCTTTCTTTGTATACGCAACAACGCATGGTAGGAGTGTTGCCGGGAATTATCTTTTTCGGTATATCCATAAGATTTTCAAGAAGCGTATCATTCCATGCCTCTCTTGCGACCTCACGCAAAACCTTGTATTTAAGATATTGCACCTTTGTATCGAATTTTCTCATATCCACACCTCATATAAAGCTGCTGTTCGGCAGGTTAAAAATAGCTGACCTTAATCTTTTTGCCCATTTTTCTAAGGCATTCGGAAAGTTCTTGAACAAGATTCATTTTAATGTTGAAGTTTATCGGCAGATCGGGATTTTGATGAGCGGGATTTATTGCTCTGCCGACATAGAAATTTATATCGGTTGCTTCTTCGAAAAGCATCCGACTTATCAGCGAGGCGCCGTCTTGCGAAACACTCCAATGAGCATATTCCTCATTGTCGCCCAAAGAATCCTTGGCATATTCAAGAACCTTATTTACCGTTATGACGCCTTCGGTAACCAGGTCAACGCCGTCGATATATGCAATCGGCGGAACATCGCTACGCTCAAATTTGAGTGATGCTTTAAGCTCCTTGCCGAGATATTTTGCGGCAATTCCGGAGGTCGTTCCTCCGCAGATTATGTGCTTTCCTTCCTTTGAGAAGAAAAGGGACATCATTCTGTCGCAATCGTCACGGTTC
>CAYNUD010000174.1:0-2792 GCA_964400315.1 uncultured Clostridium sp.
AATTGACCTTGCAGGCAAAACAATAGCCGTTTCGGGCGCAGGTAATGTTGCGATTTATGCAATTGAAAAGGCTCATCAGCTCGGTGCAAAAGTAGTTACCGCTTCCGATTCCGACGGTTGGATATATGACCCCGAGGGCATCGACATTGCCGCTCTTAAGGAGATAAAAGAGGTCAACAGAGCAAGGCTTACCGAATACAAAAAATACCGTCCCGATTCCGAATATCATGCAGGCAAGGGCGTTTGGTCCGTTAAGGTAGATATCGCTCTCCCCTGCGCAACGCAAAATGAGCTTCTTATCGACGATGCAAAACAGCTTGTCTCAAACGGCGTTACCGCGGTATGCGAAGGCGCAAATATGCCCACCACCATTGAGGCTACGGAATATCTCAGAAGCCACGGCGTATATTTTCTTCCCGGCAAGGCGGCAAATGCAGGCGGCGTTGCCACCTCGGCTCTTGAAATGTCCCAAAACAGCGAACGACTCAACTGGACCTTTGAAAAAGTTGATCACAAGCTCCAGAATATCATGACGGAAATTTTCCACAACCTCGATGATGCGGCAATACGCTACGGTATGCACGGCAACTATGTTGCGGGCGCAAACATCGCCGCTTTCGAAAGAGTGGTAAACGCCATGAATGCGCAGGGCATCGTTTAAGGCTTTTACAAGCGGATTGCTTTTGCGGTCCGCTTTTTCTTTTTTCGTTGATTATCTATCAATAATATGATATAATATTTTCCCGAAATATTTATTCACGGAGATTTATATATGGCAACGCTTCTTCTCATAATTATTTTTATCGCTTACATCGGTCTCGGTATCCCCGATTCGCTTCTCGGCGCGGCATGGCCGGCAATATATCCCGATTTCGGTGTTTCCGTTTCGGATGCAAGCTATGTCACCGCCATAGTTTCCTGCGGCACGATAGTTTCAAGCTTTCTGAGCAGTCGGATAATCGCAAAGCTCGGCACGGCTAAGGTTACCGCATTAAGCACCGCTCTCACCGCCGCTTCGCTTCTTGGCTATTCGCTTTCGGGCAGTATGCTTTGGCTGTGCGCCTGTGCATTTCCTCTCGGAATAGGCGGAGGCTGTGTTGATACGGCTTTGAATAACTATGTTGCAATACATTATAACGCAACTCATATGAATTTTCTTCACTGCTTTTACGGGATAGGCGTTTCGCTCAGCCCCTATCTTATGTCGCTTGCTCTTTCGGAAAACAACAATTGGCGTGCAGGCTACAGAATGATGTTTTTCATTCAGGCGACACTTGCGGTCATGATGTTCTGCTCCCTGCCGCTTTGGAAAAAGGTCGGCGAACAAAAGGGTGAAGAAGAAAATCGAGAAAAAGTTTTGAGCATAAAGAACATTCTCAAAATCCCCGCCGCTCGTGCAAGTATCGGCGTTTTTGTCGGCTCTTGCGCAACGGAATCCGCCTGCCTTGTATGGGGAAGTACCTTTCTCGTTGAAGCCAAAAACGCAACTCCCGATAAGGCGGCGGAGCTTATAACGCTCTATTTCATCGGTATGACTCTGGGCAGGTTTGTTTCGGGGCTTCTCGTTAACAAGCTTTCCTGTATAAAAATCATCATTTTCGGCGAGATTGTAACCATAGCGGCGGCAATAGGCACCGCTCTTTCTCCGAGCGCTTTGGCGGCGGGTATTGCCATGCTCTTTATAGGCTTCGGCAACGGTCCTCTCTTTCCCAACCTTACGCACCTTGTGCCCGTAAGCTTCGGCAAAGAAGTTTCGCAGTCGATAATCGGCGTGCAAATGGGCTTTTCATATGTTTCAATTCTTCTCACGCCGTTTATTTTCGGCTTCATCGTCGAAAAGGTCGGAGCACATATTTTTCCCGCATTCTTAATATGCACCTTTGTCATTACCGCAGTATCAACGGCGGCAATGCTGAAAGCGCTCGGCAAAAAACAAACGACATATTAAAATTACAATATAATACTTTTTCGGGGGAAAAAGAAAATGTCAAATATTATAGTTGCGGGTGCGGGGCACGGCGGAATCGTCGCCGCCGCAAAGCTTGCGCATCTCGGCCACAGTGTAACCGTTTATGAAAAATCCGCTTTTGAAGAGCTCGGGCATCCTCACAGAGACACTTTTGACGAAAGTACGGCTGAATTTGCCGAAATCGAGGTGCCCGAAAGCTGGAAAGCTCCGAACAACATTATCACCTTTGTCCCTCTCGGAGGTGACGGCACCTCGCTCACCCTGCCGGAATCAAGAAACGCGCGCTCTCTCACGGTGGAACGCAAGGAACTTGTCCGATATTTGATTTCCGTTGCGCAAGAAGCGGGAGTTAAATTTATTTTCGGCGAGGAGGTTCTTTCACCTGTAATTCTCGGCAGCAGAGTTGCGGGAATAGTTACTTCGCAAGCTACGCATTTTGCGGATTTGATTATCGACTCCTGCGGCGTCAATTCGCCGCTTCGCAGTCAGCTTCCCGCCTTTATGCATATACAAAACCATCCCTCGGATTTTGACGTTCTGCACACTTACCGTGCATACTATGAAAAAGCAGAAGGCGCTCCGGAACCCGAAACGCCTTACAATATTGTTTTGAAGGATGACGGCACCGTAGGACTTTCGTGGATAATAGTCGAGCCTGATTTTATCGATGTTCTCATCGGTCGCTTTGAAAAAACAGATGTCGGCGGCTTTTGCACACCGCTCAATGATCTGTATGTCGATTATCCCTGCATGGGAAAAGTCATGCTGCGCGGCGGCAGAGTAACGGATATTCCCGTACGTCAGCCTCTTGCGGTTTTTGTTG
>CAYNUD010000175.1:0-2766 GCA_964400315.1 uncultured Clostridium sp.
CGGCATTTTTTGAAAACACCGACACTTCCGTTGCACTGCTTACAGGTTCAACTTCAGCTACCGAAAAAAGGCGCATCAAGGACGGCTTAAAAAGCGGAGAAATATCTCTCGTTGTCGGTACTCACGCCATAATTCAAAAGGATGTTGAATTTCAATCGCTTGCTCTTGCGATAACCGATGAACAGCACCGTTTCGGCGTAAATCAACGCGGTATGCTTGCTTCAAAAGGTGTCGCACCTCACACCCTCGTTATGTCCGCAACTCCGATACCGAGAACGCTCGCACTGATAATTTACGGTGATCTTGATTTAAGTATTCTCGATGAAATGCCGAAGGGCAGACAAAAAATCGAGACCTTTCTTGTTACAACCGAAATTCGCGAAAGAGCTTACGGATATATTAAAAAGCATCTTTGCGAGGGCATGCAGGGATATATAGTATGTCCGCTTGTAGACGACGGTGAAAATTTTTCCGAACTGACTGCCGCAGAGGAGCTTTACAAAAATCTTGCCGACGGATTTTTCAAGGGCTTCAAGCTCGGTCTGCTTCACGGAAAAATGAAATCCGCCGAAAAGAAAAAGGTCATGGATTCCTTTGCGAACGGTGAAATACAGCTTCTTGTTTCAACAACCGTAATAGAAGTCGGAATTGATGTTCCCAACGCCGTAATTATCGTTATCGAAAATGCCGAAAGATTCGGCCTTTCGCAGCTTCACCAGCTTAGGGGCAGAGTCGGAAGAGGCACGCACGCTTCAACCTGCATCTTGATTTCCGATGCGGGAGATGAAAAAACGCGCAAACGTCTTTCCGTTCTCACCTCAACCTCGGACGGCTTCAAAATTGCCGACGAAGATTTGAAGCTCAGAGGCCCCGGCGACTTTTTCGGTTCAAGACAGCACGGCTTGCCAGAGCTTAAAATCGCCGATATGATGAGCGACACCGAAGCAATACGGGAGGCCCATGCGGCGGCTGAGATTTTGCTCAAAAAAAACCCCGCCCTTTCGGGCGAGGAATATTCATCTCTCAGAAACGCCGTAAACAAACTGTTTTCCAGCGGTATATCAATGAACTGATGCAAGGCTCAGCTTCTTTGCGGCTTCCAATTCGTCTTTTTCAATCGGCATTATTTTATATTCATTTGACTGCTCATCAACCATAGTAACGGGCAGATCGGGTAAAACTTCATGTATTCTTGCGATGAATCCGCTGCTTCCCTCTGCCGGAAAACCGGTTATCAGGGTTGCGGCGTTATTCTTTCTTGCGGCTACGGCAACCACAAGTGCAGGACTGTCATTAAAATATATATCCATACCCGCATTATATGCTTTGGCACACTCATAAAGTGTTTCAAGCACTCCGCCCTCATTGGCATTGAGACCGTTGCTTTCCTTAAACACACTTATAACCTTAAGCGGAAGTGATTTTTCCTTTGCTATCCTTGCTCCCGCCGCTATAAGCCTTGAACAGCCGCTCTGCGGAGTCACACAAACCATAACGCATTGCTGATTACCGTTTTTGTTCATGTCACCATTCCTTTCCTCTAATCTATGCTTAATTATAATAACCCGAATTTATTAAATCCGTGAGAAAAAAGAATGTCCGAAATGTAAACTATCCTGCACAAATCATTCTGAAAAAGTGTAGTCGCAGAGTATTTACAAAATCCGAATAGTATTATATAATAATCACCACAGGAGGAATTATATGGCAACTAACAATAAAAATCCGCACGAAAATCATCGTGAACGGCTCAGAGAAACTTTCAGAAAAACCGGTATCGACAATATGCCCGACCACAATATTCTCGAGCTTCTTCTTTTCTATTCCGTTCCCCGCAAAGATACAAATGAGCTTGCTCACCGCTTGATAGAAACCTTCGGCTCCCTTTCGAGAGTATTCGATGCTCCGTACGAAAGATTGCGTGAGGTTGACGGTATCGGCGACAGTTCCGCTCTGCTTCTTTCAAGCATACCCGGTCTTTGCCGTCGTTATATAGAGGACTCTGCCGCCAAAAAGCTCTGCCTTGCAGACCCCGAAGATATGAAAAAGTTTATCGTTTCAAAATTCTACGGCTCTAATGTCGAAATGTTTTTCCTTGTTTGTCTCGATGCCGCAGGTAATTTGATAAACTGCTGTAAGCTCGGCGAAGGTACTTGCGCAGAGGTACTTGTCAACACCCGCGCCGTACTCGAAACGGCTTTCAGAAACAATGCGGATACTGTCGTTTTTGCTCACAATCATCCCGAAGGCATAGCCGCACCGTCAAGAGACGACATTGACCTTACCGCCTCTTTTGCGAAAATTCTCAGCAGTGTCGGTATACGGCTTTCCGACCATATCATAGTTGCCGGTGCCGAATGTACTTCACTTTCCTCAATACCGAGATTTGCCCCTATATTTCTTGCATGATGCGCTTTTACGAAATTTACGTGACCTTTTTCGGGTATTTCCGAATTCTTAAAAGCTTTTAATATTCTATCGGCTTTTCACTGTGTTTTAAATAACACAAAGAGTTAGAAAGGAGCCACCGCACAATTTCTTACGTGCGGCGCTCCTTTTTTGCTTTTTAATGAAGCATAATCCGATTAACCGATGACACAACACAGAAAGTTGTTCCGGCCATTTTTCCGTAAAATATCATATCTAACGGTATAACAACAAGAGCAGGAAAAGCCCTGCTTGATACATACCCGAAAAATATATCGTCTTAACAAAAAAAGTGAGCATTCATTGTGTTATGAATACTCACTATGGTCCGAGTGGCGA
>CAYNUD010000176.1:0-2721 GCA_964400315.1 uncultured Clostridium sp.
GCGGCTGAATATCTTGCGTTTGAAAAGGGAATGCATATTCTTGTCGTGATGACGGATATGACGGCATACTGCGAGGCGCTTCGTGAATTCAGTTCGTCAAAAGGCGAAATTCCGGGCAGAAAGGGCTATCCCGGATATCTTTATTCCACACTTGCATCCCTCTATGAGCGTGCGGGCATGATAAAGGGCTGTGAAGGTTCGGTTACACAGATACCGATTCTCACCATGCCGAACGACGATATTACCCACCCCGTGCCCGACCTTACGGGCTATATTACAGAGGGTCAGATAGTTCTCGACCGTTCGCTTGACGGAACGGGAATATATCCGCCCGTGAGCGTTTTGCCGAGTCTTTCGCGACTTATGAAAGACGGCATAGGCGAGGGCTATACGAGAGAGGATCATTCCGGCCTTGCGAATCAACTTTTCGCATCATATGCAAAGGTTCAGGATGCCGTTTCGCTTGCGGCTGTAATAGGCGAAGATGAGCTTTCACAGACGGATAAGCTGTACTTAAAATTCGGCAGAGAATTTGAAAATCGCTTTATAAATCAAGGAATGAACGAAAATCGCACGATTGAGGAAACTCTCGATTTGGGCTGGGAGCTTTTACGCATACTTCCCGAAAGTGAGCTTGATCGTGTAAGCGCGGAACTGTTGGAAAAGTATTACAGAAAATAAGGAGTCGAATATGGCAGTCGGGGTGTCGCCCACAAAAGGCAACTTAATGAAAATTAAAAAATCCCTTGAGCTTGCAAAGGTCGGTTATGATTTGCTTGACCGAAAAAGGAATATTCTTATCCGTGAGACTATGAGCCTCATCGACAACGCATCCGATATTCGCCGCAGAATAGAGGAAAGCTACGGTATTGCGTACCGCGCTCTTGAGGAGGCCAACATGAGCATGGGAGCGGTTGATGAATTTGCCGCTTTCGTGCCTGTGGAAAACGGTCTTTCCGTATCTTCACGCAGTGTCATGGGTGTCGAAATTCCGACCGTAACGCTCGATGCCGTGCCCAAGGACAATTATTTCGGCTTCCGCAGAACAACGGCGAAGCTTGATGAAGCGTATTGCCGCTTCAACGAAGCAAAAGAGCTGACGGCGGAGCTTGCTCAGACGGAAAACAGCATTTACCGCCTCGCAACGGGTATAAAGAAAGCCCAAAAAAGAGCAAACGCCTTGAAAAACATAATCATTCCGCGATTTGAACAGCAGGTAAAAACAATTACGGCCGCTCTTGAAGAAAAGGAACGGGAAGAATTTTCAAGGCTTAAGGTTATCAAAAGCTTTATAGATGAATGAGAGAGCAGAGCATATTCGGTTGCCGAATATGCTCTGTGGTTTTACAAATATACCGCAAAAAACAGGTCTGCCCGTAGACAGACCTGCCAAAAAATTTGTTTTTTGATTAAAAGCCGAAGTTGCTCTCAAGCCACGCCGTGATAATTTCCCAAATAGGATTCCAAATGGGAGCAATCTTGGTGAGAATATCACCGATAAAATCAAGGTCAAGGCTCTTGAGGTCAAGGTTGGCAAGACCGTTAAGGAACGTCAGAATGAGAGTCTGGAGTCCTTCCGTGCTGATATCCATTGTATTTTCCCCCTTGTTTTATTTCCGCCGATTTCGAAAGAAAAGGCGGTTTACGCCGTCATTATAACGCATTTTTTACATTATGTCAAGTAACAAACCTTTAAGGATGTATGAACGGTATTAAAAATAAAGCCGTTATCGTATTTTACTCTCCGATTCTATATAAGACCGAATGAATAAAAATTATCTTCGAGCCATTTGCCCGTTTCATGGTTGCGCGCTCTCAGTTCCACCGTATTATCATGAAGCTCAACCTCATAGCCGATTCCGTCGCCGAGAAGACAGGGAAGGTCAACAAAAACTACGCCGTCTTTTTGCGTTACGCCCGAAACGGTGACGTCATTATGAAGGTGTCCCGAAAAATAGAAAACATTTTTATGCGATGTGAGAATTTTATATAATCTATCTCCCTGCTCGCCTATCATGCCGTCGGGCCAAAAGCTGATAACGGTGCCGTCAATCGGAAAATGGCAGAAAACGAAAGCGGGCTTGCCGCTTTTGTCCGCTTCGTTGAGAAGCCCGTCAAGCCAAGTGAGCTGTTCCTCGGACAAATATGCCTGAACGCCCATATCCGCTTCCGAGCCTAAAATGATGAATTTACAGCCGCTTATTTCCTTTGAATAATATGTTTTATCAAGTTTTTCACCCGAAAAAACGCTTGCGAACATACGGAATTTGCGGCTTCCCTTTTCATAGCCGTTTTCGGGAGTGAATATCTCGTGATTGCCCATAACGGGAAGAATGTTCTTTGCGTTTGCGAACAGTCTGAGCTGTGCGCCTAAAACGCAGTGCTCGATAAATTGACCGTTCATCGTGTTGTCGCCCAAAAGAATCAGAGCATCATTTTTACGTTTTGCTCCGCTTATATCCATGAGAATTTTCGGAAAGCGTTTGAGTCTGTCGGGATTATTGCTTTCCATATGAACATCCGAAATTACCGAAAAGGTAAGGCTCGGATGTTCGCTTACGGGCTCATAAGTCTCGGGATAAACATTAAAAAGCGCCGCAAGAATAAAGGTCATTATAAGCGAAATCGTTTTTTGCATTATCTATTCATCCTTAGCCGCAACCGACGCATCCGAACCCGATTTGTTTCGGATAAATGAAGCGACTGCTGCGTTAAAATACT
>CAYNUD010000177.1:0-2711 GCA_964400315.1 uncultured Clostridium sp.
TTCCTTTCGTCACTCTTTTTTTACTTTCTGTAACACATCTATTGTAAACCTACATATTTGCAAAAGGCAATGCTGTCGAAGGGCGGCCGATTACGGATATTTTCGCAAAAGATTTCGGATTTTATGTATTTGTTCTGTATATCTTAGTATTCTGTATATTTATAGATATTTATTTTATATTATTTAAAGGAATATTCTTATTCGACAATATACACGGCGGTTATTGTGATAAAATAAACTATCTGAAATTATCAAAACAAAAGGAGTAGTACCATGGCTGAGAACAAAACTGTCCTTGCCGAAGTTTGTGCGGGACTTGCAACGGTTCTGAAAGACTGCGGCCTTGAGCCGAGCGACAAAATCGGAGAGATAAAGGACGATAATGACAAGTGCGCCGTTGAATATACGGGTGAGGGCAAAGCGCTCAGATTTGAGTATTTCAACAAAAAAATATCGGTCACGGCGGCAATAAAAGAGGAAGGCGAAATAATCGGAAGCGATTTTCGTCCCTATGACTCATGGTTTCTCGACCCCGACACCGTGACGGATAAGGATATCCGTTCGGCGGTAAATGAATTTACCGAGGTCATAAACGGAATTTTCGGCACAAAAACGGCAAAGCCGATTAAAAATAAGCTTCCCACGCCCGTTTCAAAGGCGGCGGCAAAGAGCGGCGCGGTATCCTATGACCCCAACACGCTGGGAAACCGTTTTACGGCGGTATATCCCGAGCTGAGAGAAGAATATAAAGCGAATTGCGAAAAATACGGTCAGTTTCTTCCCGAGGAATTTTTCCTTGAGCACGGCAACGCTCTTGTCCTTGCGACAATAAAGGAAAATAATCCGACAAAGATGAAAAAGCTGTTCAATCTGCTTAACGATATCTATGAGGACGGTACCAACGAAACGCAGAGCATTATTGCCGTAACGATACTCGGAGCAATGAATAATGACCAACAGCTCCTTGCAAACTGCGTAGATTATATGTGTGAGGATATGCTGTCACCCGTAATTCAAATCAACAAATACATCGCGTCGAGCAAGAGCGCGAGAATGCGTCTTGACAATCCGCCGAAGTATAAACCCAAAAAGGCGAAGAAAAACAAAGGCGTTATGTCAAGTCTCGGAATGTGATTGAGGAGGCATGGACTTGGATATTCAAAACAATAACGAATTGAACGAAGAAATTAGCGTAGGCGCGGAAATGAATACCGTTGTCACCGAGGATTACGATGCAAGTCAAATTCAGGTTCTCGAGGGACTCGAAGCGGTAAGAAAAAGACCCGGTATGTATATCGGTTCAACGAGCGCGTCGGGTCTTCATCACCTTGTTTATGAAATAGTCGATAACTCGATAGACGAAGCGCTTGCGGGCTACTGTACGCATATCGAGGTTGTTATCGAGGAGGGGGATATAATTTCCGTCACCGATAACGGCAGAGGTATTCCCGTTGACATTCAGGAGCAGACGGGAAAAAGCGCGCTTGAGGTCGTATTTACCGTTCTTCATGCCGGAGGTAAGTTCGGCGGCGGCGGATATAAGGTTTCGGGCGGCTTGCACGGAGTCGGCGCTTCGGTCGTTAACGCTCTTTCGGAATGGCTCGAGGTCAGCGTTCACAAGAACGGCAAAATTCATCGAATGAAGTTTTCGAGAGGCTATATAACCGAGCCGATGACGATTGTCGGCGATACCGACCGCACGGGCACTTGCGTTCGTTTTAAGCCCGACCCCGAAATGTTCACGGATACAACCGTTTACGATTACGAAACGCTCCATAAGCGTCTGCGCGAGGAAGCGTTCCTTAATGCGGGTCTTAAAATAACGATAGAGGACCGCAGAGAAAGCTCCGCCGAAAAGGACGAGAAGGACAGAAAAGAAGTTTTGTGCTACGAGGGCGGAATAAGAGAATTTGTTACGTTCCTTAACACCAACAAAAACCCCGTTCACGAGGGCGTAATTTATATGTCTGGCAAAAAGGATGATGCCATGGCGGAGGTTGCGATGCAGTATACCGATACCTACAATGAGGTCATCGTTTCTTTTGCGAACAACGTACACACTCCCGAGGGCGGTATGCATGAGGACGGCTTTAAGCGTGCTCTTACCGCCGCGCTCAATAAATACGGCAAAAAGATGAACATTCTCAAGGGGGACGACAAGGTTTCCGGCGAGGATTGCCGCGAGGGTATATCCTGCGTTATTTCCGTCAAGCTGACCAATGCTCAGTTTGAGGGTCAGACAAAAGCGAAGCTCGGCAACAGCGAAATAAGAACGCTTGTAAATTCCGTTGTTTCCGATGCCTTGGAGCAGTATCTCGAAGAAAATCCCGCTACGGGCAAGGCGATACTCGACAAGGCTCTTACCGCGAACAGAGCCCGTGAAGCGGCAAGAAAGGCAAGAGAATCCGTGCGCAGAAAGACGGGGCTTGAATCGGGTCAGATGCCCGATAAGCTTCAAGACTGCAACGAAAGAGACCCGTCCCTTTGCGAAATATATATCGTCGAGGGCGATTCGGCTGCGGGTTCGGCTATTCAAGGCAGAGATTCACGCTTTCAGGCTATTCTCGCAATGTGGGGTAAGATGCTCAACGTTGAAAAGGCAAGAACGGATAAAATCTACGGTAACGACAAGCTGTACCCGATGATAGTTGCTCTCGGAGCGGGCATCGGCGAAGAATTTAATATTGAAAAGTTGCGTTACCATAAAATAA
>CAYNUD010000178.1:0-2706 GCA_964400315.1 uncultured Clostridium sp.
GGAGCTTATTGACGATTTTGTTATGAAGCTCAGACTTGCAAGACATCTGCGTACACCCGAATACAACGAGCTTTTCGGCGGTGACCCGATGTGGATTACCGAAGCCGTAGGCGGTATGGGTGAGGACGGCAGAACGCTTGTCTCAAAGTCAAGCTTCCGTATTCTTAACACGCTTTATACGTTAGGCTCGGCTCCCGAACCCAACCTTACCGTTCTTTGGTCATCAAAGCTCCCCGATGGTTTTAAGAAATTCTGTGCAAAGGTTTCGTGCGATACCGATTCAATTCAGTATGAGAACGATGATATAATGCGCCCCGTTTACGGCGATGATTACGCTATCGCCTGCTGTGTTTCGGCTATGAAAATAGGCAAGCAAATGCAGTTCTTCGGCGCACGCTGCAACCTCGCAAAGCTTCTGCTTATCGCAATCAACGGCGGCTATGATACTTCGAGCGGCATTCGCATCGGACCTCAAATGGAGCCTTTAAATGGTGAAACACTTGATTACGACACTCTTACGGAGCGTTTCGACATTTACATCAAATGGCTTGCAAAGCTGTATGTAAACACAATGAACGTTATCCATTATATGCACGACAAGTATGCTTATGAGAAATCGCAAATGGCATTACACGACACCGACGTTCACCGCTTTATGGCTTTCGGCATTGCGGGTATCTCAGTCGTAGCCGACTCATTGAGCGCCGTTAAATATGCTACCGTTCATGTGAAAAAAGATGTTTACGGCTTTATTACGGGCTTTGACACCGAGGGCGATTTCCCGAAATTCGGCAATGATGATGATCGTGTTGACCTCATTGCAAAGGAAACGGCTCACAAATTTATCACCGAGCTTCGTAAAACTCCCGCATACCGCAACGCCGAACACACCCTTTCTCTGCTTACAATCACTTCAAATGTTATGTACGGCAAAAACACCGCCGCCACACCCGACGGCAGAAAGGACGGCGAACCGTTTGCACCCGGTGCCAATCCCATGCACAACCGTGAGGAAAACGGCGCCTTGGCTTCGCTTAACTCCGTCGCAAAGCTCAGCTACGACGACTGCCGTGACGGTATTTCCAACACCTTCTCAATCGTTCCCGATGCATTGGGAAAAGAGGAAGATGAGCGTATAGATAATCTTGTAAACATCCTCGACGGATATTTTGCAAAGAAAGCTCACCACATCAACGTTAACGTACTCAACCGCGAGACTTTGATTGAAGCATATAACAATCCCGAGGCTTATCCGAACCTTACCATACGCGTTTCGGGCTATGCGGTCAACTTCCATAAGCTCTCCCGCGAACATCAGCGTGAGGTTATAAGCCGCACCTTCCATCAGGCGATGTGATAATATGGTTAGAGGAAAAATCGCTTCCTTTCAGTCTTTAGGCGCCGTAGACGGTCCGGGAGTGCGCTTTGTCGTTTTTTTCAAAGGCTGTCCTTTGAATTGCCTTTGTTGTCACAATCCCGAAACGAAACCCTTTGACGGCGGCGAAGAATACACGGCAGAAGAAATAGTAGAAAAGGCCTTGCGGTATAAGGAATATTTCGGCGAGAAGGGCGGAATTACTCTCTCGGGCGGCGAGCCTGTTGCTCAGCCCGAATTTGCGGCGGAAATATTCAGGCTTTGCAAAGAAAACGGCATTCATACCTGCCTTGATACAAGCGGCTACATCTTAAACGAAAAGGTCAAGGAACTTTTGAGATACACCGACTTGGTGCTTTTGGATATAAAATATACCGACGAAACGGATTATCTTAAAAACACGGGCGCACGGTACGACGAGGTTTTGAAATTTCTCGAATATCTGAAAACTCAAAATATCCCCGTTTGGATAAGACAAGTCATCATTCCGACACTTAACGACAGCGAGGAAAATACCCTAAAGCTTAGGGAAATCGTCAAAAATCATTCTAATATCGAAAAGACGGAACTTCTGCCGTTCAGAAAGCTCTGCCAAACAAAGTATGATGCTTTGAAAACGGATTTTCCGTTAAAGGATATCCCTGAACCGACAAAAGAAAAAATGGAAAGCCTCAAGCGTATTTTAAACGCTTGAGGCTTTTCAAACTCCCTCCGCATGTTTAGACAATAGAGTTCGCCTACCTTGCCTAAAGGGGAACCGCCGAAACGCCGCCTGCGGCAAAAATGAAGTATTAACTGTTCCTTTAGGGAAAGTGGCTTTTGCCGCAGGCAAAAGTCGAAAGGGTTTTGAAGGCTTTTTATTAACTTTTAGCTTCAAAAACCCCTCTGTTGCTACGCAACATCTCCCCTAAAAGGGGCGAAAATTAACAGACGGCTCACAGCAAAAATTCAATTGCACATTGCTAATTGCCAAAGCCTCCCTCGAGGTGAGAGAGGCTTCGGCATTGGAGTTTGTTATTTGAAAAAATCTCAAATGAGGAATTGTACTGAAAAATCAGATCACGCAAAGAGTCCCGCGAAGAAGCTGCCTATCTTTTGGAACACCGAGCCGAACCAATTGAAAATCATAATAAAGAACTTCCAGAGCCAGAACATATCGTCGTCGTCATCCGAGGGATCGGTAGGATCAGTCGGGTCTGTGGGGTCAGTCGGGTCTGTGGGGTCAGTCGGGTCGGTCGGTTCGGAAACGGGAGCTACCTTGATTTCCGAGACTGTCGTGCCCTTGGGTGCGTAAACGGTGAAGCTTTCCGCTTCGGGGCTTGCGTTGATTT
>CAYNUD010000179.1:0-2696 GCA_964400315.1 uncultured Clostridium sp.
AATTAAACACAAGGAGGTGAGAATGATGTTGAGGAGAAAGGAAAAGGGCTCACCCGGAGGCAACCGAGTAAGCCCAAAAGGAAATGTGAATATGATTAATCACATTTTCATTATATCAGAAAAATTCAATTTGTCAACCAAAATCAAACGAATAGGACAAAACCAAACATACATACAAATCTGATGATAGAGGTGATATATATGGCAAAAAATGAATTAACTTGTCATAACAATCTTGTTATGGCTGACGGAACGGTTGTTCCGTTCGAGGATCTCACTCCGGAAGAAATCAAGGAGTGGGGGGACCGTGCCGGAGACCGAATGGCAAAGGCTTTTCAGGAATGGTTTTCTCGGCACCCGGAAGAATTTTAGGAGGACAAAATGAACGTATTAGAACGTATGCAGTCTGTAAATGCTGAGCAGAAAATTGCTACATTTATGGCAAAAGAAAAAGAAAGTTATGAATTCAAAAAGCGTTACGCCGAAATCAGAGTTAAGGAATTTATTGAGGAATGTGACAAAAGAGATTTGAATTATCACGTTTCCGTCGGAGGGCTTGACAGCATAACTTTGTTTTTGTTTATCAAATCTCTTGGGCATGATGTGCCCGGTATATCTGCTTCATATTTGGAGGATAAGAGCATACAAGCGGTACATAAGCAGCTCGGTATTGAATCCGTTAAGCCTATAAAGGATAAAAACGGAAAGCCTTGGACAAAGCAACGTGTGTTGCAGGAATTCGGCTTCCCGGTGTTAAGCAAGGAGCTTGCCGCAAAAATTGAACTGCTGCAAAATCCGAGCGAGAAAAACAAAACCGTCCGCCATGCCATTGTAACGGGTGAGACAGGAGCTTACGGAGGTTATCAGAAGAATTCTCGAATGAAGATGTCGCAGAAATGGCTTGAAAAATTCGGAGGATACGAGAACGAAAACGAGAGTGTGAATTACGGTGTTCCGGATTTTAAGGTGTCGGCTAAATGTTGTTACTATCTCAAAGAACGGCCGTGCGACGATTGGGCAAAGGAGCATAATTCGGTACCGTTCCTCGGTCTGATGGCATCCGAAGGTGGTAGACGTGCCAAATCCTTACGACTGAATGGCTGTAATTACTTTGGTGCTTCGACAATTAGATCTTGTCCGTTTGCCATATTCAATCGTCAAGACTTATTACAGTTAGCACTCGACCTAAATGTTCCGATACCTGATATTTATGGAGCGATAGAAAAAGATGAAAATGGACTGCTGTATACCACGGGAGCACAGCGGACAGGCTGTTCAATGTGCGGTTTCGGTATTCATCTCGAAAAGAGACCTCACAGATTTGATCTACTAAAAGAACGAAATCCCCAAGAGTGGGATTACTGGATGTATAAGTGCTGCACCGATGCAGAAGGCAATAACTTCGGTTGGGCGAAAGTGCTTGACTATATCGGAGTTGAATATTAAGGGGGCAACCGACAATGATTGAAAATCTTGATGAGAGAATACTTAACGCAATAGTCAGGCAAGACAGCAAGGGATTGTTCGAGATTATTCAAGCTATATCTTATGAGATTAGCAAGGGTATGAGTACATTTAGCGTTGTATCCCGCCCGTTCTATGCAGCAGTACTAAGACAATACGCAGAAGCGTTAATTGACGATATGGGTGAATTGGAGCGTGAGTTTGAGGAAGAGATAACAAAAATCCTAAAGCAACACGGTACCTTCGTTAAGATACAGATACCGTCAAAGGAGGAATAACAATGTTTTGGGAGTTAATAGCTGGAATTTCAATCGCTGCAATAGTGGTTACGGCAGTCGGAGGACTGATATTCGGCGGAATAGTGAGCTTTATGACCCGTAAGGACAATAACAGCAGAGCCGATAAGCTTGAGGCGGACAACATCAAGCTGGCGAGAGCTCTTGAACGTGCCAATATGAATATCAGAAGATACCAGACCGAGCTTGCACAGACGAAGGACGAGCTTAGGGCGTATCAACAGGAACGATTTGAGGCGAACGCCGAAAACTTCTTTAAAAAGAGGGCGTGAAAATGGGAATATTCAAGTTTCCGCCCGATATGTACGGGTTTACGACCGACGCAAGTAACGAGACTGTTCTTGCCGAGCGAAAAATCTTTTGCGAAGCAAACAATATCCACCCACGCTTTCCGATGTCGGATGCCGAGCATATTGCGTTTGAAATATATCTTTCGAGGAAATATCGAAGCGAATTTATCGAATATCTCATAAGCATCGGCAAGCTTGAGCATGGGTATCAAACCATCAAGGCAATGAGCCGTGAATCGTTCTTATTAAAATATTACATAAACAGGAGGCAGCAAAATGAATTATCAGCAAGCTGATGAGCTCGCTGCGGAAAAGGGCTTAAGTCTGCCGCAGGACGTATCACAAGGACAAGCCGAGTTTATCAACAAGAATATAAATACTCTATTCCAGATTATGAGAGGTGTCAAAAATGAAGCT
Source organism: uncultured Clostridium sp. (assembly GCA_964400315.1). Lineage (GTDB taxonomy): Bacteria > Bacillota > Clostridia > Oscillospirales > Acutalibacteraceae > CAG-177. The sequence goes on from CAYNUD010000179.1 coordinate 2,468, forward strand.
GTACGAAATAAGTGACAATTACAGGGCTTTTCTCGAAGCTCTCGAAAACGACGAAATTCCGGAGGAAGCCGTTGGCGACACGCTGGAGGCTATACAAGGCGAATTGACCGACAAGGCCGACTCCATAGCTTGCATAATTAAAGGTCTTACTGCTGACGCAGAGGCGTTAAAATCAGAGGCGGACAAGCTCAAAGAACGCTGCGAAAAGAAAAAATCTCGTGTCGAATGG
>CAYNUD010000180.1:0-2692 GCA_964400315.1 uncultured Clostridium sp.
TTTGTTATCTGGGCAAAAGACCTTCCCGCGGCATTCATTGCTATGTTTAAATAAGTTTTAATTAAAGGCGGTTTCTTCATCCGGGGAAGCCGCCTTGCTTTTATGCTGTTTTGACATAAAACGTTTAAAAAGCCATTAATTTTTTATAAAAAAACGATAACCGATTGACTAAACGGCATTATTTGTATATAATAAATTAAAAGATTTCCCAAAGGAGTTTTTGCATGAAAAAGTTTTTTTCACTGCTTCTTGCGGTATGTTTCCTGCTTCTTGCCGGATGCACCGATACAATCGACAACGGCAATACATCAACCGCCGCAAGCCCCGAAAGCTATGTCGGAGAGGGTCTGCTCACGTCGATGAAACTCTTGCTTTATTCAAACGAATATTTCGTAAACGAAGTTTTCGTCTGCGGTTCTTTGGCTCCCGAAAAAGACAAAAGCGTAGAAAAGGATTCACAGTTTTATTACCGTGTGATTTCCGATAAATTCAAAAATCTCGACGAACTTGAAAGCTACGTTCACTCGACATACACCGAGCAGGCGGCGAAAAAATTACTCGGCGAAAACAAGTATGTCATGATAGACGGTATGTTCTGCGTAAATTCTTCAATGTTGAATACAAGCAACACTCCGTTGAAATGGGATATCGAATCAACGACGGCGCGCATGATATCCGAAAACGAATGTGAACTGAGCGTTCCCGTAACAGACGGAATTTTCGAAAACAAAACCGTAACCGTAACAGCCGTTCTTGTTGACGACGGTTGGCGACTCAACGATATATACGAAGGATAGGAGCGACAAAATGGGTAAATTGAGAACTCAATGGTTTGACAAGGTTGACAGGCAACTTCCCCTCTTCGAATATCCGAGACCCCAATTCGAAAGAAAGGATTGGCTGTGTCTCAACGGCGAATACGACTATGCTATAACCGACGAAAACGCCGCCGCACCGAAAAGATACGACGGCAAGATACTTGTTCCGTTTTCTGTTGAATCGGAGCTTTCGGGTGTCGGCAAGCAGTTAAAGCCCGAGCAAAGGCTCTGGTATCGCAGAAAATTCGCCATCGGCAATGAATTTGACGGCAAAGAAGCTCTCCTCCATTTCGGAGCAGTCGATTGGCAATGCAGTGTGTGGATAAACGGTAAGCTTGCCGGCGAACACACAGGCGGTTACAATCCTTTTACTTTTAATATTACTCAGCTTCTTGTCTCGGGCGAAAACGAGCTTCTTGTCAAGGTATACGACCCGACGGATTCGGGACATCAGCAAAGAGGCAAGCAGGTGCTTACCACAAAGGGCTTTTGGTACACCGCAACCTCGGGTATATGGCAGACGGTATGGCTCGAACCGGTAAATCATTGCCGAATCGACTCTCTTCGTCTCGTTCCCGACATTGATGAAGGCGTTATCCGCATATCGGTCAGCAGAACATGCAAATGCGGCGGTAAGCTCTATGCAAAAATTCTCGACGGTGACAACGTTGTTTTTGACGGTGAAATCGCAGACAAGGCCGCTGTTCCGATTCCCGATGCAAAACTGTGGAGTCCGGAAAATCCGTTCCTTTATTCATTGGTACTGACCCTTGACTGCAACGGAAATCAAGATGTTGTTTCAAGCTACTTCGGCATGCGTAAATTTTCCGTTGTCAAGGATGACAAAGGCATTCCGAGACTCGGACTTAACAACAAGCCTTATTTTCAAAAAGGTTTGCTTGATCAAGGCTATTGGCCCGAAAGTCAGCTCACCGCTCCCACGGACGAGGCAATGATATTCGATATTCAAAGCATGAAAGATCTCGGCTACAATATGCTTCGCAAACACATCAAAGAAGAACCGCTCCGTTGGTATTATCACTGCGACAGACTGGGTATGCTTGTTTGGCAGGATATGATAAGCGGCGGACAGTATATCGGAAACTTACTTGCAGGCGTGCTTCCGAATATGAATATTCATGTTAAGGATAATATCTACAAAGCATTCAAACGCGGAAAACCCGAATGGCGGCAGGAATTCAAGGACGAGCTTTTCGGAATGATAGACAATCTTTACAACTGCGTTTCCGTTTGCTGCTGGGTTCCCTTTAACGAGGGTTGGGGGCAGTTTGATGCAAAGGAAATCGGTATTGCGGTCAAAAATTACGACCCGTCAAGGTTTGTCGATCATGCAAGCGGCTGGCACGATCAGGGCGGTCCGGATTTCAAGAGTATACACAAGTATATTCTCCCCGTAAATGCTCCGATGCCGTTCAGAACAAAGGGCAGACCCATTGTTTTGAGCGAATACGGCGGATACAGCTACAATATTACCGAGCACGCATGGAATCCCAAGCGGTCATTCGGATATATTATGTTTGCGGGAACCAAAGGACTTTCAAACGCCTACAGGCGGCTTCACGAAATGCAAATAATTCCGCTTATCAAAAGAGGCTTGTGCGCCACCGTATATACGCAGGTAAGCGACGTTGAATTTGAAGTGAACGGCATATACACATATGACAGAAAAATTTTGAAGCTTGATGCCGATACGATTCGCGGTGTCAATGAAAAACTGACATATTAAAGCAATACGGAGTTATATATGAGTGAAAGTTTTGGCGTCCGTCTGCGGCCTCTCATTCTTGTTGAAATTCTTACGCTGTATACGGATGAATTTAATTTATTAACCGTTGAAGAGATTATCGAAAAGC
>CAYNUD010000181.1:0-2682 GCA_964400315.1 uncultured Clostridium sp.
ATATCACAATTTGAATGAGGTGTCAAGGGTCAACGGAAATGTGTTTCGGAAGTGTTGCGGAAGAGTGTTGCGGAGGTGTCGGTGAGAAATCGACGGATGTAGCGGAATCGCGAACGGAACACGCGAATGGTGAATGCGGGAAGTGCGGGAATGTCGGCGGGAATATGTTTGTTGGATTTATTAGTTTTATATCACGGCATATTGACAAAATTCCGAAACTGCGGTAAAATAATTGTTACAAATTGTTTGTGGAGGTATGCCTGGTGGCCGATGTTGTATTGTCAAAAAAATCGAAATCAGTTGCTTTTAAAAAAACATTTGCTTGCGTTATGTGCATGGTTATGTCTGCGGTTATTGGCATTTTGTCGTTTTTTTCCGTGTTTTCAGTCGGTTCTGTCGCCTTGGAGGGCGATTTTTTTGTGCCTTTTTATTCGGCGCAAACTGTTTCGGCACGAGATACTCTCTGCGATTTTGAAAAAGAAATTTTCGATACTATTACCGGTAGCGTACCGGGAAAAACCGAATTCGTTTTCGATACAATCGGCGGCGAGGATATACGGTACAAAGACATCCCCGATAATTTTGATGCAAGGCTTTTTTGGGCTGTATTGCGTGACTGTCCGTATATGTTTTGGTTTGACGGGTTAAAATTCGAAGTTAAAACGAAAACGGGGGAAGATCTTCCGACGGAGCTTAAAACATACACTGTAACTGTAATACTCGAAACAAACGCGCCCGACAGTAAGCCGTTTAATACCGATTACAAGGCTCTTTGTTCGGTTGTCGAAAGCTTGGATTTTGAAGCCGAAACGCGGTACGAACTTTTAATGTGTTTTCACGACTATTTATGCGAAAACATTACATATAATAAATCACTTGAAGAGGATGAATGTATTTCCAATGAAGTAAACGACAGAAAGCACGGTATTCTCGGCGCTTTGTGTGACGGCAAGGCCGCGTGCCAGGGGTATGCGAAAGCATTCAAATTTCTTTGCGATATGTACAAAATTCCCTGCATTACCGTTTGCAGTGAGGGACATATGTGGAACGGTGTTTTGATGGATGACGGATGTTGGTATTACGTCGATGTTTTCGGCGACGATGTCAACAATTCGTATGAATATTTTCTTGTCGGAGATTATACCGAAGACGAAAACGCGAACGGAAAATATTTTTGCGAAACACATGAAAATTTCGCGTATGAAACGTCCCCCGAAGCGGTATTTTCGGAATATTCTTACGAAATTACCGCACTGACGGGATTTTCATTGAGTAAAGGTTATTGCGAAAGCGATTCGAAAAATCATTTGATTCTTTCGGCTTTCGATGCGAATGGAATAATATATTACAACGGCTTGGCGGTAGGAAATTCGACCGCTACGGGAAGCAAATTCACTTTAAACGACGGAACAAAGTATACATGCGTTCTTCTCGGCGACCTCAACGGCGACGGCGAATGCGATTCAAACGACTTTTCCGCCGTGCTGAGTCGCGCGCTTACAGGAATGAAAGTAAACCGCAAAAACCCGGAAGACCTCGCCGCGGATATCGACCGAGACGGAGTGATAGACGCACTCGATGCCGCCCAAATAGAACGCGCGGTTTCGGGAAGCGATACGAATTTACTGTGAATGCCGAATGACAGTTAAAACAGCAAAATCTCCCCGAAAAAGGCATTACATCTTGTGAGTTTGTCGAAAAACATCGAATTTTGAAATTTCCTCAAAAATTCGTGTCGGAATTTGTTGACAGATTTAAGACTTTGAGTGTATACTTTCGACAGAAAACGAAAATGAATGCGGATTGTGAAAACGAAAGCGATTGCTGTTGCGGTTGCTGTGGTTTTTGCGAAGATTCGGGAGGGTTTATTGTGGATAAAGCGGAAAAAGCGGTTGAAAATGCAAAAAGAAATGATGTTCGTAAGTTGCCCGAGCAGCTTCGGGTGCTTCTTTCGGATGACGGCAGTGTCGAAATGACCGAGCTTGCGTTTTTGTTGCGCGAGCACGGTGCAGAGGTGCGATTTTGCGCACGCGACGGTGATTCCGTGATGCTTGCTTTGAAATATTTCGGTGCGCACGTTGTAATTTGCGATGCGCTCACGGAAACCTTCGGCGGGCTTGAAATTGCCGAAAAGCTTAATATTTTCGCCGCAAAGGAACGCCCGGGAATTATGATTTACTGCGGCAGAATGTCGCCGCTTATGTACAAAACCGCGCAAAAATTCGACGTGAAAGAAATTTTCGAAAAGCCGGTCAAGCCGTATGAGGTGCTTAAAACAATAACCGAAAAATATGCGAAAAATAACGAATTAAAGCCGCTTACGGCTTATGAAAGCACCCAAACCGCCGCATTTTCCGATTCGAAAATCACGGCATTACTCATTGAGTTCGGTTTTGCGATGAAGTATACCGGCTTTGACCTTTTAAAGCGCGCCGTCGCACTTGCCGCAGAGGATTCGCAATACGCAAAAAACGTAACAGGCTGCCTGTACCCGAAGCTCGCCGAGGAGTTCGGCACGGCAACCGCTTCCGTCGAACGCGCCATGCGATTCTCAATCAAAAAAGCGTATGAATCAAACGAAGCACTTTTCAAAAGCAGATTCCCCGTTAAAAACAAACCGGCGACGAAAGAATTTATAAAAAACATGGCGGATATATCAAAAACCAAGTCTTATCCTTCAAC
>CAYNUD010000182.1:0-2672 GCA_964400315.1 uncultured Clostridium sp.
CATAAATGCTGTCGGTAAGCTCAATACCTATCTTGGAAAACTTTGAGCCGACGGGGCCCATCGAATAGGGAATCACATACATGGTTCTGCCCTTGTAGCTGTCCTTGGCGATATCGTAAAGCATTTTGTACGCTTCGTTGGGGTCCATCCAATTGTTGGTGGGACCTGCTTCCTCCTTGGTGGGAGCGCAGATAAAGGTTCTTCCCTCAACTCTCGCAACGTCGTTGACGGCGGTACGGTGAAGATAGCAGTCGGGAAGAAGCTCTTGATTGAGCTTTATCATTTCGCCCGTTGCGCACGCTTCGGCACGGAGAGCTTCAATCTGTTCGTCACTTCCGTCAATCCATACAATCTTGTCGGGCTTAACAAGGTCAACCTTTTCATTAATCCACGCAAGAACGCTTTTATTCGCAGTCATATTTTCCATAATATCTTCTCCTTTCATCGTGGAAAACCAACTAAAATATACAAATTCGAGACATGAAAAAGTCGGGATTTGTCGCTCTTGACGAACGATTTTCACCTGCTTTTCAACTTATCCCATTGTAATTATACCACAAAGCATCACAAAGTCAAGATTTTGCATTAAAAAAACACAAAAAATTCATAATTTGGATACTTTTCAGCTTTCAAGGGCGTCAATCGGCATTGTTGCGAAGGCGTTAAGCTCCAAACTTGCAATATTGCCGCTTTTAAATTCATAAAATCCTTGCGCTCCGACCATTGCCGCATTGTCGCCGCAAAGCGAAAGGCGGGGCATATAGAGCTCGTATCCTTTTTCCTCGCAAACGCTTTGCATTCTCGCTCTCAAACGCGAATTTGCCGATACTCCGCCCGCAAGCGCAATTTTCCCGAAGCCGTATTCCTCCGCCGCCTTAAAGGTGTTTCCCGCAAGGCAGTCAACAACCGTTTCTATACAACTTGCTCCGAGGTCGGGAACGTTTATTTCAATCCCCTTTTGCTTTGCATTGTGAATAACGTTCACAACGGCGGTTTTAAGTCCAGAAAAACTGAAATCGTATTCTCCGCCGTCAACACGGGGATGCGGAAGCGAATAAGCCGAGGGGTTGCCGTCCTTGCTCACTCTGTCAAGGTTAACGCCGCCGGGATAATCAAGTCCCATAGCTCTCGCCGCCTTATCCATACACTCCCCCGCCGCATCGTCACGGGTTCTGCCGATTATCTTAAAATCCGTATAATCATTAACCGCGACTATGTGACTGTGACCGCCCGAAACGACAAGGCAGAGAAACGGCGGTTCAAGCTCGGGGTATGTCAAATAGTTCGCCGCAATGTGGGAGCGAAGATGATGCACGGGCACAAGCGGTATTCCGGTGGAATACGAAAGACCTTTTGCAAAATTCACTCCGACAAGCAAAGCACCTATAAGCCCCGGCGCGTATGTTACGGCAATTGCATCAATATCACCGTATCCGACATCGGCATCGGACATTGCCTTTTCAACAACGCCGCTTATCGCCGTAGTATGCATTCTCGAAGCGATTTCGGGCACAACGCCCCCGTATATAATATGTTCTTTAACCTGTGAAGCTATTACGCTTGATAAAACTTTTCTTCCGTCCTCGACAACGGCCGCCGCCGTCTCGTCGCAGGACGATTCAATTGCAAGAATTTTCATTTGTATTACCTCTTGTAAAATACTTTGTATATATAATTCCGTCCTCTTGCGGAGCGGAATAGAAGTTCTTACGAAGTCCGACTCGTTCAAAGCCCTCCGACTCATAAAGAGAAATTGCGCCTGCATTGCTTTCTCTGACCTCAAGTGTAATAAATTCGCATTTCCGCGAATTTGCACCGTCCGCCGCCGCACGAAGCAGTGCTCTGCCTATGCCCTTGCGTCTTGCCGAAACAGTAACGGCAATGTTTGTTATATATGCCTCGCCGCATATTTCCTGAACGCCTATATAGCCGACGACACCGTCTGAAACGGCAACAAGAAAATGCGCAATCGGATTTTTTAGTTCCTCTGCTATTCCGTCCTCACTCCACGGTGACGAAAAGCATTCCTTTTCGAGGGAGGCAATTGACGGAGCATGCTCCGCCGTCATTTGCATAATCGTATAATTCATTCCGTTTTCTCTCCGACAAAATTCTCAAATTGCTGTTCAAGAGCGATACGTATTGAATTTGCACATCTCATATAAGTTTCAATGTCTCCGCCGAACGGGTCGGGTATGCCGTTCCCCAAAACAACGACCCTTTCATGCGGAACATACATTGAAAGACTCGCCGCTTGCTCCCGTGTCATACAGACAAAAAGATCCGTTTCATCCAAGATATAAGAGGTTATTCTTCTTGAACGGTGAGCCGAAATATCCGCACCGAAACGTTCTGCCGCCTTGATTGCATTGGCACACGCTTCATCGCCGCTCATTGCGAAAAGACCCGCACTCGAACATTCTACGCCCTCGATTTTTCTGTCGGAAAGCAATTTTTTGAATATCCCCTCCGCCATGGGACTTCTGCAAGTATTTCCCGTACATACAAAAAGTATTTTTTTCATTTGCTCGCCTCCCGACAGACCGCTTTTGATTCTATATTCTACCATAAGTATCTTCTGTTTTCAATTGAAAATGCGAAAATATCCTCAAAAAGGCCGTCATGTTGCAATAAAGTTTTCAAAAAACTAAAAAAATACTTGCATTTTCTTT
>CAYNUD010000183.1:0-2667 GCA_964400315.1 uncultured Clostridium sp.
GCTGTCATTCAAAACGTGGATGATGTCCGCTTCGGGAAGCTGTTTGTCAACGGGAACAAAAACACCGTTTCCGCGAAGAGCGGTGAGGTAAGCGGTAATCCAAACGTAGGAGTTCTTGCCTATGCAGGCGATGTGACGCTTATCCTCGGAAACATCGGTGATAAATGCTCCGAGCTTTGTAACGGTATCCGCAAATTCGGCAAAGGTAATCTCGCGGATTTCTTCGCCCTCTTTGTATTTATATGCTGTTTTACTGCCTGCGTCCTTGACCGCAAGCTCAATCATCTCTTTGATAGATGAAAAAGGCTGAACCTCGTAAAGAGGATATTCTATTTTTTTCTTCATAATTTTTCTCCTACAAAAATAAAAGTATGTATAATTATCGCATTTGCGAATTAAAATGTCAATAGAAAATAAAGAAAAAATTTCATTTTGGGTTTTCTGCGGAATTAAAAAGCCGGGCGGAGCATAAGAATTGTGTGAGGTGAATTAAATGGCAGAAGCACAACCGAAGCTCAACGAAAACAAGAGGGAAGAAAGCACGGAGAAAAAAAGAGGCGGAGCGGTAAACACAATTACACTCGTTCAGCTTGCGGTTTGTTTGATTGCGGTGCTTTTGGTCGTTTTACTCGGCAAATTGAGCCCGGCAACCTTTGAATTTATAAAGGCCGAATATGAGCAGATGATGTCGGAATCCGCAGACAGCAAGGAGGTTGCCGATTCGGTAAGCGAAACGGTCGGCAGGCTTTTTGAAAGCACTGCCAAAGAAACCGTAACGAATGAGAACATATCGAAAAAAATGATTGATAATGTTCCGAGTGCCGAGGACGGGGAGGCGGTTGCCGTTATGTCGCTTTTCAAGAGCGACGGAGAGATAACCGCACCCGTTCACGGAGAAATAACATCTCCGTTCGGTGACAGAACAAACCCCGTTTCGGGTGAATATCTTCTTCATTCGGGCATTGATATTGCCGCAGACAGCGGTGCCTCGGTCAGAGCGGCTTACAACGGCATTGTTTCGAGCGTCGGAAGTAACGATGTCAGCGGAAATTATATATCGCTCGTCCACACCGACGGCAGTGAAACGCTGTATTGCCACTGCCAAAAAATCATTGCCGAAAAGGGCGATGTTGTGCGTGCGGGCGAAACGATTGCACTTGTCGGGAGCACGGGCAGAAGCACCGGCCCTCATCTGCATTTTGAAATTCAAGTCAACGGAAATTCCGTAGATCCGCTTTTGTATCTGACCGTAAAAGACGGAGCGATATGAAATTCAAAATAAAAGGAATATATCTGATTATAGATTATTACTTCGTCGCCCTGCTGACGGTAATGCTCGCAGTGTTGCAAAGGCAGGAATTCTTGATGTGCTTTCTTTTTTGTATTTTTCATGAGCTCGGCCATCTCACGGCAATGCTTCTGCTCGGTGAAAGACCCGTGAGTGTCGAGCTCGGATATTTCGGGATGAAAATAAATTGCGGAGAGAGAATTATTCCCGTTGCCTCGGATATAATAATTTCCGCAGCAGGACCCGCCGTAAACATAATTTTGGCTGTTTTTTTCGGATTATTCGGCAATACGGTATCAATGGCCGCAAATCTTTCGCTTGCGTTTTTCAATCTTTTGCCCGTAAGACTGTTGGACGGCGGCAGAATACTTTCTCATTTTATCGGCTGTACCGTACTCAGACGTTGCGGAATCACGGCCGCCGTGATGCTTACGGCTGTCGGCATTGCGGTTGCCGCGGTGACACGGAGTAATTTTACTGTTCTGACAGCTTCGATTTATATTTTGCTCGGTGCAATAAATTAAATATCAATTATTTCCATAGAATATTTATCGGTATCGGTAAAAAATACTGATAGGGTGATTCTATGGATTTTTTATATGCATTTCTTATAGGCGGTTTAATCTGTGTTATCGGTCAGCTTTTGATAGATTTGACGAATATAACGCCTGCGAGAATACTTGTCAGCTTTGTTGTGCTCGGCGTTGTACTGGAGGCTTTGGGGCTGTATCAGCCTATAGTCGAGTTTGCGGGCTGCGGTGCAACCGTACCGCTGACGGGCTTTGGGTATACCCTTGCCAAGGGTACTGAAAAGGCAATCGGCGAGCAGGGCTGGCTCGGTATTCTGACGGGACCGTTCGGGGCAGGTGCGGCAGGAATTGCGACGGCTCTCATATCGGGCCTTATCGTTTCGTTTATAACTAAGCCCAAAAGCAAATAAAGCAAAACGGAAGCAGGCTGTGAACCTACTTCCGCTTCGCTTGTTTTAAAAAGAAAGGAAATGTGAAAAAAGTAAATGTTTTATTCAGCGGGAACCTCAACGGGCTCCTCAGCCTCGCAACAAGAGCAGGAAACATAATCGCTCTCATCGTCGTCGGCAACTTCGTTCTTGCAGGGAAGAACCTTGGTAATAACATAATATATACCGGCAATCGCACCTGCAACGGCAACGAGAATACCGATTATCTTAAAAAGCTTTTTCAAAAAATCGCACATAATAAAACCTCCAAACCGATTTGTTGGTTTCATTATAATATACGGAGAATGAGCTTGTCAAGTGTTTTGGTTAAAAATTAAAAGTTTTGTAACAAAAACAAAAGGACGGAATGAAATTCCGCCCATTACGTTGTGCTTTGATTAGTCTGCGAGAAGCTTAGCAA
>CAYNUD010000184.1:0-2618 GCA_964400315.1 uncultured Clostridium sp.
AAGAGCGGCGATAATATTGTTATAGAAGAATTTTTGACCGGCCCCGAGGTCTCCGTACTTTCGTTTACGGACGGTAAAACCGTGGTTCCCATGATATCCTCAATGGACCACAAGCGTGCAGGCGACAACGATACGGGTCTCAACACCGGCGGTATGGGCACCGTTGCCCCGAATCCCTGTTACACAAAAGAAATTGCCAATGAGTGTATGGAGAAAATTTTTCTTCCGACAATTCGTGCGATGAAAGCCGAGGGTAGGACATTTAAGGGGTGCTTATACTTCGGACTTATGATAACCGAAAAAGAGCCCAAAGTCATAGAATACAACTGCCGTTTCGGAGATCCCGAAACGCAGGTCGTACTCCCGCTTCTCGAAAGCGACCTTCTGACCGTAATGCAGGCTGTCACGAACGAAAGACTTGCCGAAACTTCGGTAAAATTCAGCGACAAGAGTGCCTGCTGTGTCATCATGGCGTCAAAGGGCTACCCCGTTTCTTACGAAAAGGGCTTTGAAATCACTGTCCCCGAGGATATCGCCGATAACGTTTATATTGCGGGTGCAAAGCTTTCGGACGGCAAGCTCCTCACAAACGGCGGCAGAGTTCTCGGCGTTGTCAGCGTTGCGGACACTCTCAAGAATGCCGTTGATATGTCCTACGAAAAGGTTGAAAAAATCAAATTCGACAACAGCTATTACCGAAGCGACATAGGCGCTAAGGCTTTGGCTATGGGGGTTAAGTAAATGGTTTACAGAGTATATGTTGAAAAGAAAAGCGGACTTGCAAACGAGGCGGCTGCACTGCTTGCCGACGTAAAGGGCCTGCTTGGAATAACCAATCTCGAAAATATAAGAATTTTCAACCGCTATGATGCGGAAAACATAACCGAGGAGCTTTTTGATTACGCCATCGGAACAGTCTTTTCGGAGCCTCAACTTGACATAACCTCGAGCGAGCTTTCCGTTGACGGCGCAACCGTTTTCGCGGTTGAGTATCTCCCCGGTCAATTTGACCAGCGTGCGGACAGTGCCGCTCAGTGCATTCAAATAATTTCTCAGGGCGAGCGCCCCGTTATCCGTTCGGCAAAGGTTTACGCCCTTTACGGTAACATTTCCGAACAGGAGCTTGCGGAAATCAAAAAGTATGTAATCAACCCCGTTGAAGCACGTGAAGCGGAGCTTTCGAAACCCGAAACGCTTATTGCAAATTACGATATTCCCACCACAGTCAAAACGCTTGACGGCTTCCTTGCTCTTAACCGTGAGGGACTGCAAAAATTCGTTTCCGATATGGGGCTTGCCATGGATACGGACGATATTGCTTTTTGTCAGACATATTTTAAGTCCGAGGGCAGAGAGCCGACGGTTACGGAAATTCGTATGATAGACACCTATTGGTCGGATCATTGCCGTCACACGACATTCTTGACCGTTATCGACTCGGTGAAATTTGAAGATGAGCTTTTGCAAAGCGCTTACGACGAATATATCGAAGTACGCAAGGAGCTCGGCAGAACAAAGCCGATTTGCCTTATGGACATTGCCACCGTTGCGGTGAAATATCTTAAAGAGCACGGCAAGCTCGACAAACTCGACGAGTCCGAGGAAATTAACGCCTGCACTGTTAAAATCAACGTTGACGTTGACGGCGTAAGCGAGCCTTGGCTCCTTCTGTTCAAGAACGAAACGCACAACCATCCCACCGAAATCGAACCCTTCGGCGGTGCGGCTACCTGCATAGGCGGCGCTATCCGCGATCCCCTTTCGGGCAGAGCTTATGTATACGGTGCAATGCGTGTTACCGGTGCGGCCGACCCGACGGTTCCCGTGAGTGAAACCATCCCCGGAAAGCTTCCGCAACGTAAAATTGTTACCACAGCGGCAAACGGCTATTCTTCATACGGCAACCAAATAGGACTTGCAACGGGCATAGTTGACGAAATATATCATCCCGGCTACGCCGCAAAGCGTATGGAAATAGGCGCAGTCGTGGCGGCGGCTCCCGCCAAAAACGTTCGCCGCGAGGTTCCTGCTCCCGGTGATATCGTTATTCTTCTCGGCGGCAGCACGGGTCGTGACGGCATAGGAGGAGCAACCGGCTCCTCAAAGGCACACAATGCTCATTCCGTTGAAACCTGCGGCGCTGAGGTGCAAAAGGGTAACGCGCCCGAGGAGAGAAAACTCCAAAGGCTTTTCCGCAACGGAGATGCAACCAAAATGATTAAACGCTGTAACGACTTCGGTGCGGGCGGCGTATCGGTTGCTGTCGGCGAACTTGCGGACGGTCTTGAAATTGATCTTAACGCCGTTCCCAAAAAATACGAGGGACTTGACGGCACTGAGCTTGCAATAAGCGAGTCACAGGAAAGAATGGCCGTAGTTGTCGAAAAGAATGACGTTGACGCTTTCCTTGCACTTGCGGCAAAGGAAAATCTCAACGCCTGTCCCGTAGCCGTTGTCAAGGCGGAGCCACGTCTGGTTATGAATTGGAACGGCAAAAAAATAGTCGACATCAGCCGTGAATTCTTAAATTCCAACGGTGCGGAAAAGCATATATCAATAACTCCCGAAGCGCCCAAGGATTACGGTGCACGCATAAGCGGCGGCTTTTGCGACAATTA
>CAYNUD010000185.1:0-2586 GCA_964400315.1 uncultured Clostridium sp.
AAAGGAGTTTGAAAATGACTATTGCACTTATTGCACATGATGCAAAAAAAGAGCTGATGGTACAGTTTTGTATCGCATACTGCGGTATACTCAGCAGACACAACATTTTTGCAACGGGAACAACAGGCAAAATAGTCGCTGAGGCTACGGGTCTTGAGATTACACGCTTTCTTTGCGGCTCACAGGGCGGAGATCAGCAAATAGCTTCAAGAATAGCCTGTAATGAAATTGACCTTTTGCTCATATTCAGAGACCCCCTTACGCCCAAGCCCCATGAGCCTAACGAGGCAACTCTGCTCAGGCTCTGCGATGTTCACAATATTCCCGTTGCAACCAACATTGCAACTGCGGAGGCGCTTATTCATTCGCTGGCAAGAGGCGATCTCGATTGGCGTGATATCGTCAATCCGAAATAAATCGGCTTTCGGCGTGCGGATACAGCCCCGTAACAAAACCATTATCGGGGGGTCGTTTTATCCGCCTTGCGGCGGCGGACGGCTCCCGTTTCATTTTCACAAGGAGAATAAAATATGGCTATCGCAACAAAAGCCGTCAAGGGCACGACGGATATTCTGCCCTCGGAGGTTTACAAAAATCAGTTTATTGAGCAAACGGTACTTGACATAGCGGCAAAATTCGGTTTCCGTGAAATACGCACACCCGTTTTTGAGCACACCGAGCTTTTCCAAAGAGGAGTCGGCGAAACAACGGATGTGGTGCAGAAAGAAATGTATACGTTCGATGACAAGGGCGGCAGGTCAATAACTCTTCGCCCCGAGGGAACGGCGGGAGCGGTTCGCGCTTTTCTTGAACACGGACTCTTCAACGAGGCTCTTCCGCAGAAGCTCTGCTACGTTCAGAACTGCTACCGTTACGAAAAACCACAGGCGGGCAGATGGAGAGAATTTCAGCAGTTCGGCGTGGAGACTCTCGGAGCCGCTTCGCCGGCGGCAGATGCGGAAATCATCTCTCTTGCAAATGAAATTTTCGCATTTCTCGGCATTGAAGGTGTCGAGCTTCACATAAATTCCATCGGCTGTCCCGAATGCAGGAAGGTCTATCATAATGCGTTGCGCGAATATTTCGGAGCGCACAGGGACGAGCTTTGCGGTACCTGCCTTGAAAGGCTTGAAAAGAATCCCATGCGTATCCTTGACTGCAAAAGCCCGATATGCAAGGAAATTTGCAACGGTGCGCCCGTAATAACGGATTATCTTTGCGACGAATGCTCCGCTCACTTTGAGAGTGTAAAAAAATATCTCGATGCCATGAACATCGAATATACCGTCGACCCTCGGATAGTCAGAGGACTTGATTATTACACACGCACTGTTTTTGAATTTATTTCAAATCAAATAGGCGCGCAAGGAACGGTTTGCGGCGGAGGCAGATATGACGGACTTGTTGAGGAGCTTGGCGGACCGCATGTCCCCTCTCTCGGCTTCGGAATGGGAACGGGCAGACTGTTCATGCTTCTTGAAGCGCAGGGAATCGAGTTGCCCGCACCTTCGGCGTGTGAGCTTTATATTGCCCCCATGGGCGAAGCCGCAACGGTCAAGGCGATGTCACTTGTCTCCGATTTGAGAGCCGGCGGCATAAGCGCACAGACGGATATTGTCGGCCGTTCTCTCAAGGCACAGATGAAATATGCCGACAAGCTGGGTGCGAAATATACCATGGTTCTCGGCGACGACGAGATAGAAAAGGGCGAGGCGACCGTTAAGGATATGAGCGGTGGCGAGAGTGAGATTCTTCCTCTGGACGGCCTTGAGGACAGCTTTATGCAGCTTCTTCTTCGCAGAGATACCGAAGCTCTCAGAGAGAGCATAGGCGGAGATCTTGAGGGTGTTGACATTTCGGCATTATTATAAATTAGGTGGCGGGATACAATCCCTTACGGAACACTCCTTTATTGAATTAATGAAAGAAGGCTTTTTAATATGGATTTTATGACCGGACTTAAAAGAACCGATTATTGCGGCTCTCTGCGTATTTCCGATGTCGGCAGAGAGGTTACGGTTGCCGGTTGGGTGCAGAGACAAAGAGATCTCGGTGCGCTTATTTTCGTTGATCTGCGCGACAGAGAGGGTATCGTTCAGCTTGCATTTGACGAATCGACCCCCAAAGATATATTCGACAAAGCGTTCGCTGTCAGAAGCGAATACGTGCTTATGGCAAAGGGCGTTGTAAGAGAGCGTTCCTCAAAAAACACCGAAATTTCCACGGGCGAGATTGAAATTGAGGTTACCGACCTGAGAGTGCTTGCCAAGAGCGAAACGCCGCCGTTTGAAATAATCGAAAATTGCCAAACGTCGGAGCTTACGAGACTCAAATACCGCTATCTCGACCTTCGCAGACCCGATTTACAGAAGAATATTCTTATGAGGCATAAAATTGCCAAAATCACGAGAGACTATTTTGACGAAAACGGCTTTGTCGAGATAGAAACTCCCATTCTCATTCGCTCCACTCCCGAGGGCGCAAGAGATTATCTTGTTCCCAGCCGTGTTCATAAGGGCAAATTTTATGCGCTTCCGCAGTCGCCGCAACTTTACAAGCAGCTTTCCATGGTAGCGGGCTTTGACC
>CAYNUD010000186.1:0-2565 GCA_964400315.1 uncultured Clostridium sp.
ACTATTGCCGAGAGAGACGGCGTGGCATCCGCCGTTTGTGATTTTATAGCGGGAATGACAGACAGATACGCCATTAGAATTTTTATCGAGCTTTATGTTCCCAAGGCATGGAGCGAAATCAACGATTCTTTTATTTAACATATATTAATTGCGCCGAAAGGAGGCGGCAAATTGAAAATAAACGAAAGATTCATTCAGGAATTGCAAGAAAGAATTGATATCGAAGATGTGATTTCTTCCTATGTGAATCTTAAAGGCAGAGGAAAAACCTTAGTGGGTCTTTGCCCGTTTCACAATGAAAAAACGCCGTCTTTTACGGTATATCCCGAAAGCCGTTCGTTTTACTGCTTCGGTTGCGGCGCAGGCGGCGATGTCATCAGCTTTGTGCGACGGATTGAAAATCTTGATTATGTCGAAGCCGTAAAATCGCTGGCACAAGCGGCGGGAATGTCTATGCCGGAGGACGGATATGACGACACCATGGCAAAAAGACGTATGCGGTTGCTGGCGGCAAATCGCGAGGCGGCAAGGTTTTTCAATGCATGCCTTAATGACCCGAAAAACAGGGATGCGTTAGACTATTTTTTGAAAAGAGGGCTTGCTCCGTCGACAATTCGTCATTTCGGTCTCGGTTATGCTCCCGACAGTTGGCACAGTTTGATTGAGCATCTTCATTCAAAGGGTTTTACTTACGAGGAAATGGTGCTTGCCAATCTTGCAAGACGTTCCGATAAAAACGGCAAAAGCAATTATTACGATAATTTCCGTAATCGTGTGATGTTCCCGATAATTGATTTAAGAGGAAACGTCATCGCTTTCGGAGGCAGGGTCATGGATGACTCAAAACCTAAGTATATCAACACCTCCGATACTCCTGTATACAAAAAAAGCAACGGCGTTTTTGCACTCAATTTTGCAAAGAACGCAAATGAAAACAAGCTTATTCTTGTAGAGGGCTATATGGATGTTATCGCGCTTCATCAAGCGGGTTTTACAAATGCCATAGCCTGTTTGGGAACGGCATTTACAAATGAGCAGGCGAATTTGCTTTCACGCTACGCCGAGGAGATAGTTATTTGCTACGATAACGACGGCGCGGGCAGAGAGGCAACACAGCGAGCACTCGGCGTTCTCGGAAAAACGGGATTGAAACTGAGAGTTGTTACAATGAGCGGCGGCAAAGATGCCGATGAAATTATCCGAACCTACGGAAAGGAACGCTTCGCAGAGCTTCTCGGAACGGCGGCAAACAAAACAGAATACCGATTGCTTCGGGAAAAAGAAAAATACAACATAAACACCGACGACGGCAAACTGAGATTTTTAACCGCGGCGGCAGTTGTGCTTGCCCAGTGTAGTGCTATAGAATGCGATATATACTCGACTCGCCTTTCAAACGAACTCGGCGTGTCTAAGGATAGCATAAATGCGCAGGTGCGCGCGGCAAAAAACAAACAGCGGCGAAGTGATGAAGCTAAAAAGAAGAGAGAAAGCGAAGCTTTCATTGAAAGAAGCTTTGCCGATAAAAACAATCCTCAGCGGGCGGCAAATATCCGAGCGGCAAGAGCGGAGGAAACCTTGATAGCCTCTTTCGCAAGAAATCCGGATTTTTACGAAAAGCTGAAAGACAGTCTTGCACCGTCTGATTTTATCACCGATTTCAACAGAAGAATAGCCGAATGCCTTTTCGATAAGCTGGAACAAGGCTTGATTCCGGATATCAGTCTGTTTTCGTCGGATTTTAATCCCGAAGAAATGGGAAGCGTACAGAAAATATTTATGCGTTCCTCGGAGATTAGCAACACCGTAAGGGAATGCGAGGACTGCATCAAGGTGCTTTGTGAAGAAAGAAATAAAAAGCCCACGGATGTTGCATCACTCAGCGCAGAGGAATATTTGAAGCTGTTTAATAAAAAATAAATTTACATAGGATGTGAGTACAATGGAAGGAACAGAGAAAAAGGCGCCTTTCAAAACCCTTGTAGAAAAGGGTAAAGCAACGGGAAAATTAACCGCACAGGAAATTGATGCCGCTATTATCGAAATGAATCTTGATGTTGAGGAGCTGGACAAGCTTTATGAAACGCTCGAAACGAACAACATTGAGATTATCGACGATATTTCAAGCGAAGCTATCGAAAATTTTGACGTTGATATTCCCAAGTCAATAGATATCGGTGCGGGTGATGATAAAAACGCGAATGTCGATGATCCCGTAAAGGTATATCTTAAAGAAATAGGCAGAGTACCTTTGCTTACTCCCGAAGAAGAAATCGAGCTTGCGATAAGAATTGCCGATGACGATAAAAAAGCAAAGCAGCGCCTTGCCGAGGCGAATCTGCGCCTTGTTGTCAGCATTGCCAAAAGATATGTCGGCAGGGGAATGCACTTCCTTGATCTTATTCAAGAGGGCAACCTCGGACTTATCAAGGCGGTTGATAAATTTGATTATACAAAGGGTTTCAAGTTTTCAACTTATGCGACATGGTGGATAAGACAGGCGATAACGAGAGCAATTGCCGATCAGGCAAGAACCATTCGTATTCCCGTGCATATGGTAGAAAC
>CAYNUD010000187.1:0-2508 GCA_964400315.1 uncultured Clostridium sp.
CATACGGGCGATATTGCATGGCGTGATGAGGACGGCTACTTCTGGTATGTCGGCAGAAAGGATGACGTTATCAAGTCATCGGGTTACCGCATAGGACCGTTTGAAATCGAAAGCGTCATAATGGAGCTTCCGTATGTCGTGGAATGCGGAGTTTCCGCCGCTCCCGACGAGGTAAGAGGTCAAGTCGTAAAGGCGAGCATAGTCCTTACGAAGGGCACCCAGCCCACGGACGAGCTGAAAAAGGAAATTCAGAACTACGTCAAGTCGCACACCGCACCTTATAAATATCCCCGTGTCGTTGTGTTTAGGGATGAGCTTCCCAAGACGACGAGCGGAAAAATACAAAGATATAAGCTGTAATATTAAGAATTGCCCGAAAGGAGAAAATCAATATGAAATACGAAATCAAGGTAACGAAAACGACGGCTCCGAAGCCTCATCCCGAGGACGAAAGCAAGCTCGGCTTCGGAAAAATATTCACGGACCATATGTTCCTTATGGACTATGACAGGGGTCAAGGCTGGCACGATGCAAGAATCGTACCGTTCGGACCGTTTGAAATGCATCCCGCTTCAACGGTTTTCCACTACGGCGTTGAAATTTTCGAGGGCCTTAAGGCATACCGTCGTACCGACGGCTCGATAGGCCTTTTCAGACCCGAAGCGAACGCACAGCGTTTTGTTGACAGTGCGGAGCGCCTTTGCCTTCCTCAAATCGAGGTTGAAGATTTTGTTGACTTTGTAAAGGCTCTTGTCGAGGTTGATAAGGATTGGGTTCCCTCGGCCGACGGCACATCGCTTTACATCAGACCTTTTATGTTCGGCGACGATTCAAGCCTCGGCGTTCACAGCGTTTCGCACTCGGTGTTTGCGATAATATGCTCACCCGTGGGCGCATATTACGCAGAGGGCATAAATCCCGTTAAGATAGCCATAGAGAGCAAGGACGTCAGAGCGGTAAGAGGCGGCACGGGCTATGCAAAGTGCGGCGGCAACTATGCGGCAAGCCTCAGAGCGGGCGAGGTTGCGGAGAAGAACGGCTATACACAGGTGCTTTGGCTTGACGGTGTTGAGAGAAAGTACATTGAAGAGGTCGGCGCAATGAACGTTATGTTCAAGATAAACGGAAAAATCGTAACTCCCGCACTCACGGGCTCGGTTCTTCCCGGCGTCACGAGAAGGTCCTGCGTACAGCTTCTCAAGGATTGGGGCTACGAGGTTGAGGAACGCCTTATCAGCGTTGACGAGCTTTTCGATGCGGCGGCGGACGGCTCTCTTGAGGAAGCATGGGGCACGGGCACTGCGGCGGTTGTTTCCCCGATAGGACATCTTTTCTACAACGGCAAGGAATACACCGTTTGCAACAATGAGATAGGCGAGTTAACGCAGAAGCTTTATGATGTTCTCACGGGCATTCAGTACGGCAGAGAAGCCGATACTCACGGCTGGAGCGTGAAGGTCTGCAATGGCTGATAAAAAAAGACTTACTCTTTTTGCCGGTCACTACGGAAGCGGAAAAACCAATCTTGCCGTGAATTACGCCTTGTCCCTTGCGAGGGACGGAAAAAAGGTGAAGATAGCCGATTTGGATATCGTCAATCCCTATTTCCGAACGAAGGACAGTGCCGAGGAGCTTGAAAATGCGGGAATTGAGCTCATATCGCCCTCATATGCGAACACCAATCTCGATATTCCCGCGCTTCCGCAGGAGCTTTATGGGCTTTTCGAGAGCAGGGATTTCAACGCGGTAATTGATATCGGCGGCGACGATGCGGGCGCATATGCGCTCGGAAGATTTGCTCCGTTCGTGCTCGAAGAAAACGATTACGAAATGATATTCACGGTGAATTTTTACCGTCCGCTGACTCCGAATGCTCAGGAGGCGCTTGAGGTTATGCGCGAAATAGAGGCGGCGTGCAAAATTCCGTTCACCGCAATCGCAAACAACTCGAACCTCGGCGAGGAGACAACGCCCGAGACGGTGCAGGCAACGCTTGCCGAGGCTCAAAGGCTTTCGGAAAAGAGCGGCTTACCCGTTATAATGACGTCGGCAAAAGAGGATATATGCGAAAAGCTTGGCATTGACGGGCTTTTTCCGTTGGTGCTTCAAAAGAAATATTTTTGATGTAAAGGAGACTGTATATGGCTAAGGTCACATTTGCTTCGGACAGATGCAAGGGTTGCGGTCTTTGCGTTGATGCTTGCCCGAAGAAAATCATCGTTATCGCCAAAAACAAAATAAATGCGAAAGGACATTCCCCTGCGGAGGTTGCCGAGCCGGAGAAGTGCATAGGCTGTGCGTTTTGCGCAACGATGTGTCCCGACTGCGTAATTACCGTGGAGAAATAAGGTGAAGATATGGCTGAAAAAGTTTTGATGAAAGGCAATGAAGCTATTGCCGAAGCCGCCATTCGTGCCGGCTGCCGTCATTATTTCGGATACCCCATAACTCCGCAGACGGAAATTGCGGCTTACCTGGCAAAGCGTATGCCCAAAACCGGCGGAACCT
>CAYNUD010000188.1:0-2506 GCA_964400315.1 uncultured Clostridium sp.
TGCCCGCATCTACAGTAATTCCCGCCATACCTTTCATACGGTTCATAGGCTCGACCTCGCCTGTCCAAACGGTCTTGCCGCCGTCGGCGTTCTCCTCAATCACGGCCTCTAAGGGCATATAGGTAGTAGGACGGTGATGCTGAGGCCAGTTGAATTCAATCCCGCCCGAGATCCAAGGCCCGGCAATTCCGACAAGTGCCGGCTTTACCACCTCGTTGTAGTAGATGAAATCGTAGTTGCCCACCTTATCCAAGCCGCGAAGGATCTTTCCTCCGAGTGCGGGAACGATCTGCGTTTTGATATATTCGTTTTCAATGGTGAAAACATCGTATTCCACATCGGTCTTCGTGTCGGTGATGCCGTCGGAATAGGGAATAGGATAGATCCTTCCCGACGCTCCCTGATACGGCTTGTTTTCAAAGAACATCGGCAGATCGTGTGCCGCCTTGGGAATGTAGGTGGGAATGATCTGCTTCTTTTTTTCGACGCTTACTTTTTTCATGGATATACCTCCTAGTTATGTTGTAATGGGATAAGGATCAAATTTTCTCTAAAAATATGCGCGAACGATAAGATTTGCTTTCTCTCGGTTTTAAAAAGTCAAAGCCCGCTTCTTCTCTTGAAAAAGGAGAATTTTGACAGTTGGCAAGGCAGGTTTGCGGTTCAAGACAGATATATCCGTCCTTTCCGCCGTTGTAGATGAGGCGGAATGCGTATTTTTCATCGTTTTCGTATACCAATCGCAATCCTCGGTCAATGTCCGTGATTGACATGCTACCGCGGCTGCGGTAGTGTCGGCTCGCCTTCTCCTGAAACGGTTTGTAAGTACCGTCTGCCAAAGAGCTTGAAACGGCATCAAACAACGGCTTTTTCCCTGTGGGGAGATAGGTTTCCTCCATATTACGCTCGTACTCCTCCGAGATATCCGCAAATATGCGAATGCCCTCCGGTCGGCTCTCTCTTGTAAACAGGGTACGAAATGTCGTGTGAAATCCGAGGAACAAGGGCATATTTTTGTCCGATAGATTTGCTACCGTTACGGTGTGATAAAATCCGCTGTCCTTCAATTCGTATTCCATGACGATTTCAAATTCGTGAGGAAAAGAGAGGTACGGCCGATCCTTTGTCGCGGCGTAACGGCAGACTGCCTTGCTCTCGGTTATTCCTATCGGTTCAAATGCCGTTCTATGCAATTCACCGTGTAAATGACAGCCTGTCGCCGGCTCGTTTACGGGGAATACATACCGCCTCCCTTCAAACGAAAAGACTCCGTTCTCAATTCTGTTGACGGGAAAAAGGATGGGCATACCGTAAAGATACGGATTATCAGGCTCTTTATTGTTCGGCGGCTCTCTGAGCAGCGTTGCACCGTACTTATCGTTTCGGAGGGCGATGCAGTTTGCTCCGTGCGCGGAATCAATTGCCGCGCTCCAAGCCCCGCATCTCAGATTAATCGTTTTTGTCATTTTTGAGCTCTCGTTTTCCGATTTGATTCTTTAGTTTTAATGTATTTGTCACAATTATAACAGATATACGGTTGACAAAAAAGCCAAAATATGATAATATTATTCCAAAAGGTTAGGTGGGGCGTATGAAATATCATAGTGAAAATTTTAACGGGACGCTTGACTTTCGAAGCAATGTTCATCAAAATTGGTTGGTTGAATTGCATCTTCATGAATACAGTGAAATATTGTATTGTAAAAAGGGGGAGGGGAACATCCTTATAAACGGGCGCAATATAAAGCTTTGCGCCGATGAGTTTGTCTGGATTCCACCGAATTATGTCCATCAATATTCCTTTCAAAATGCGGAGCTTGTCTGTGCCGTGTTTTCCAACGATTTTATCCCTTTGTTTTTTTCTTCGACGGGGGGAAAAAGGTTAGTCGTTTCCTCACTTCCCGCCGGTGAATTATCCGCCGCCTTGGAGGGCTTATACTTATTGAAAAAGGATCACCCGTTGAAGATATGCGGGATTTTGAATATGATCGCCCAGAAGGTGATCGACTTTTCGCGGTTTGAAGAAGCCGAATATACGGACGGCATTTTGCTGCAAAAGGTTGTGACGCATCTGTCAGCACATTATACCGAGGAGATAAAGCTTTCCGCGCTTGCCAAGCTGTTCGGCTATAACGAAAAATACCTATCGCATGTTTTGCATTCTCTGACGGGAATACATTATTCGCAGCTGCTGTCGTTTTATCGGATCGAGCATGCAAAGTCCCTGCTTTCGCAAGAGCCGCAGAAAAGTATAACGAGCGTTGCGATGGAAAGCGGATTTTCCGCGCTCAACACCTTTCACAGAGCTTTTTTCAAGCATACGGGTATGACACCCATGCAATATCGACAGACATTTATTTAATGTAAGACGCATTTATTGCTTCTTCGGCAAAGCCTGCGGGTGAGTGGAGAATATCCTTGTATAAAATTTCCCCCGTTGTAAACAATATGATTGTATCTGTGATCTACGATGCACATGGAAGATAAGGAGAAATATAAATATTAA
>CAYNUD010000189.1:0-2503 GCA_964400315.1 uncultured Clostridium sp.
GAGAGAACTCGCGCAGACAATGATAAAAGATGTCCTTGCGAATACAGGTATTACCGCAACGGCGGGTATCGGCACAAATATGTACCTTGCCAAAATCGCAATGGATATCACCGCAAAGAAAATACCTGCCGATGAGAACGGCGTTCGTATTGCCGAGCTTGATGAGATGTCATACCGCAAAGAGCTTTGGACGCATAAGCCGCTGACAGACTTTTGGATGCTCGGCAGCGGTATTGCCAAAAAGCTTGAAGCAAACTATATGTATACTATGGGCGATGTTGCCCGCTGTTCGCATTATGACGAGGCAAAGCTGTTTAAACTGTTCGGCGTTAATGCGGAACTGATTATTGACCGCGCTTGGGGTTGGGAGCCGACCACTATTGCCGATATAAAGGCGTATAAGCCGTCCTCCAACAGTTTAAGCGTGGGACAGGTACTCAAATGTCCGTATAATTACGAAAAAACAAAGCTGATTGTCCGCGAAATGATTGACCAACATGTGCTTGACCTTGTGGATAAGGGACTTGTAACCGATCAGATTGTGCTCGATATCGGGTATGATATAGAAAATCTGACCGATCCGAAAATCAGTGCAAGGTATCACGGAGATGTTACAACCGACCGCTACGGGCGTAAAGTACCGAAACACGCGCACGGCACGGCGAATTTAGAGAAAAAGACATCTTCATCGCACATCATAACAGAAGCGACAATGAACCTGTTTGACCGCATTATAAACAAGGATTTGCTTGTTCGCCGTATTACGGTTGCGACCTGTAAGCTCGTCAGAGAAAGCGATGTTAAAAACGAAACCGTTGCCGAGCAAATATCGCTTTTTGATGACCCTGTTGAAAAGGAAAAGAGAGAGCAAGCCGAAAGGCAGGCTCTTGAACAGGAAAAACAAATGCAGAAAACGATTATCGGCATAAAAAAGCGATTCGGCAAAAATGCTATTCTGAAAGGTATGAACTTTCAGGAAGGTGCAACAGCCCGAGAACGCAATGAACAGGTCGGAGGTCATAAGGCGTGAGCGAAAAAGCAGAAAACTTATATGCGGATATAATAAATCTTCCGCATCACGAACTGACAACACGGCAGCGTATGCCTCGAATAAACCGTGCCGCGTCTTTTTCTCCGTTTGCAGCTCTGACCGGATATGACGATCAGGTAAAAGAAGCCGGACGGCTGACAGACGAGCGTATAGAGCTTGATGACGGCACGATAAGTACACTGAATGACAAGCTGAACTACGCCGTTTCGCTGTCCGATGAGCAGCCGGAAATATCCGTGACTTACTTCAAGCCGGACAGTAAAAAGAACGGCGGTGAGTATGTGACGCATACCGGAGTAATCAAGCGTGTTGACGAATATGAGCGCAAGCTGATATTCACCGATAAAACCGCAATTTCGATAGACGACATTTACGGAATCGACGGTGAAATATTTAACGGCTTATATTAAAAGCCGAAAACAATTGAATAACAGACTTTAATTCGTGCAAGCAGAGCCGGTCGAAAGACCGTGATTTCCAAGCGCCGTACAAGGTTGAGACTGAATAGTATGGAAAACCATATCTATTGGTCTTGATTTGTACGGCGCTTTTTTTGTGCGCAAAAATACTTGTACGGTAATTGGAGTCCTTTCCTCGGCTTGCCCGGGAAAGGACTTTTTTATGTTTATACAAAAGGAAACTTATTTATTTCATGACTTCTTCACTGTACCGAACCGCAAAGGAGAAGATGCAGTGGAAAAGTGGCAGTGCTACATAGCCGGATATCCGTAATCTCCGATTTTTGATTTCATCCAAAATTCAAAAATTTAAGGAGATTACGAAAGTGAGTACCAAATTCTATATCAAAGACAATAACGGCATTTATCTGTCCACGGACGGAAAAATCAGATACACCCTGCTTGAAGGGAAGGCATTGTATGACTTTCTCAAGACCGAAAACGGAAGGTCAAGATGCTTCCATGTAGACATTGATGAGAACGGCAACAAGATCGGAATTGAAGCAGAACCCAAAATGATTACGGCATGTGCAGCACAGCGGGAACGGGATCGTTATCGCTACAAAGTGATGGCTAAGCTGAACATTACAGTTGTGTCGGCAAATACGCTTGTTTCAGTCCCCGGCGAGGATGACCTCGAACTGCTTGATACCGTTGCGGACGAAGATGTCGATTTGGAAGCCGAGGCGATGCACCACCTCGACCTTGAAACCTTGAAAAAGGCTTTACAGACCCTCACAAAAGAAGAATACCGTATCATCCACTGTCTGTACCTGTCCAAATCCCCTATGAGCGAAAAAGAGATTGCCACGCATCTCGGTATGACACAGCAGGCCGTGAGCAAGCGTAAGAGAGCCATTTTCGAGAAACTGAAAAAAATTTTCTGATTTTTTGGTTGTGAGCCTTTGGATTTTTCCCAAATAAGGAATGAGAGGACTCAAACAGCCTCTGTTGCACCTTGAAAACCGAATAACGAAAGGATGCCGAGGTATAA
>CAYNUD010000190.1:0-2484 GCA_964400315.1 uncultured Clostridium sp.
TGATATCCGTTCTTTTTGCCATAATTATTCCTCCTGTATCAATACTCGTAAACGTGCTTGCCGTTGCAAACCGTTAAGAGACATTTTCCGTAAATTTCCGTACCCTCAAAGGGTGTAGCTTTTCCCGCCGAAAGAAATTCGCTCTGGTCGATTTTAGCTTTTTCGTTCAAATCCCAAACAGTGAAATCGTCGTTTATCGGAATGCCGAAACGCTTTCTCGGTGCTGTTGCCATAAGCTCGACAAGCTTTTCAAGGCCGATAACGCCTTTCTTGACAAGTCCCGTATACATAAGCCCGAACGCCGTTTCAAGACCGACTATGCCGAATGCGCTGTCCTTGAGCCCTTTTGATTTTTCCTCTTTTGAATGCGGAGCGTGGTCGGTTGCCAGCATATCTATCGTGCCGTCGCATATTCCCTTGAGAAGAGCCTCCTTGTCCGCTTTTGAACGCAGGGGAGGGTTCATTTTGAAGCGGCCGTCATCCTGCAAATCGTTCTCGTCGAGCAGCAAATAATGCGGTGCGGTTTCGCACGTCACGTTTAAGCCCTCTGCCTTGGCTTTTCGTATTAATTCAACGCTTTCTTTGCAGGAAATGTGGCAGATATGATACGCACAGCCGGTTTGGCGGACAAGTTCGATGTCACGCTTTATCGGTCCCCATTCGCTTTCGGAGCAAATGCCTCGGTGTCCGTGTGTGCGGGCGTAATCGCCGTCGTGTATGTAGCCGCCCTTTAGCAGTGAATTGTCCTCGCAGTGGGCGACGATGATTTTTTCGAGTGCCTTTGCCGTTTTCATCGCTTCGAGCATAAGTTCGGGCGACTGAACGCCTTTGCCGTCGTCCGAAAAAGCGATTACGCTTGAAGAAAGACCCTGCATATCCGAGAGCCGTTCGCCCTTTTCGTCAACCGTTATCGCACCGTAGGGATAAACATTTATGCTTGCTTCCCGCTCAATGATGTCCGATTGCACTTTAAGCCTTTCCGTGCTGTCGGGAACGGGATTCAAGTTCGGCATGGTACACACTGCCGTGTAGCCGCCGTGTGCCGCTGCGGCACAGCCCGAACGGATTGTTTCTTTGTAAGAAAAACCCGGCTCGCGAAAATGCACATGCACGTCGCACAAGCCGGGAAATACGGTATATTGCGGAGCGTTGAGCTTCGCATTTAAAGAAAGAAAATCCGCCGCGGCTTTTGCCGTCGCTTCAAAGGCGTCGAAGCCTGTCAATTGTGCAACGAGTTTCTGCATTTTTATCCTTTCCGCAGGCATAAAAAAAGCCCTGCCGACAGGGCAAGACAACGCTGTAAGACAGGATGCATCAGTTATAGCTACCCTGTTCGATAACATATTCGTTAAATCTTGCCGATCTCTCTGTATCCGCTTAAAGATTACTTTGTTATTCAAAAGTATACCATAGGGCAACGCCGTTGTCAAGAATAAACAGGAGGATTTATTAAATTTGTTACTCATTTATAAAATGTTGCCGCGAGAGGGCGTTTCTTTTGAAATGTTGCCGAAATTTTCACCGAGAATGAAGCGGGCGGCCTCTCTTTGTTCCCGAGACCGCCCGTATTTTTATGAGTGAACAGGTGCCTTTTTGCCGCCGAGCTCTTTATAAACCTTAAATATAAAGACAAGAGCGATTAAAAATGTCAGGATATCCGCAACGGGGAAAGAAAAAAGTATGCCGTCAAGCCCCATAAAAACAGGCATAATAATCGGAAGAAAAACGCCGAACACTATTTCACGCGTCAGTGAAATAACAGTTGAAATAACCGCTTTTCCGAGGGCCTGCATATATATGAATGTGCCCTTGTTGAGCATTGCAAGAGGCATGGCGCAAAGATAAATTCTAAAGCTTTTAACCGCAAAATCCGTGTAGAAGGAGCTTTCGTTACCCGCACCGAAAATGCCGATAAGTGTGTGGGGCATAAGCTCGACGACAAGCAGAGCGGCAATGCCGATTATCGCCTGTGAAGCGAGAAGATAAGTAAACAACTTTTTGGTTCTGTCATTTCTGCCTGCACCCGTGTTGTAGCCCGCAACGGGTATACAGCCGGCGGCAAGACCTATGGAAACGGAAATCGCAATTTGAAAGAATTTCATAACAATTCCGAGAACGGCGAGCGGTATTTGAGCATATTCCGCTTGCGAAAACACGGGGTCAAGTGCACCGTATTTCGTACACATGTTCTGCACTGCCGCCATTGAGAAAACAAGCGAAATTTGTGCGAGAAAGCTTGTCAGACCGAGAGAAAGGGATTTTTTTATTATGCCGCCGAAAAAGCCGAAGCTTTTGCGTCGTAGCTTTACGGATTTCATCTTAAAAAGATAAATCAGCGACAAAACAGCCGTAAAAACCTGACCGATAACGGTTGCGATTGCGGCACCTTTCATACCCATTTTCATCGGATAAATAAAAATCGGGTCGAGAATTACGTTTGTTATCGCTCCCGCAAGGGTTGAAGCCATTGCGAATTTCGGGCTT
>CAYNUD010000191.1:0-2410 GCA_964400315.1 uncultured Clostridium sp.
ATATTGAACACGTCGGGATGCGCCTTTTCTATGTCATCAAAAAGCACTACGGAATACGGTCTGCGGCGTACCTTTTCGGTGAGCTGACCGCCCTCCTCGTAACCGACATATCCCGGAGGCGAACCGACAAGGCGCGATACGGTGTGCTTTTCCATATATTCGGACATATCGAGCCGTATCATGGCATTTTCATCGCCGAACATTGATGACGCCAGCGTTTTGCACAGCTCGGTTTTACCTACACCCGTAGGTCCGAGGAATATAAATGAGCCTGTCGGACGGTTCGGATCTTTGAGTCCCGCTCTGCCGCGGCGTATCGCCTTTGCTATCGCGCTGACCGCCTCTTCCTGTCCTACTATTCTTCGGTGCAACTCCTCTTCCATGTGAAGCAAGCGTTGGCTTTCTTCCTGCGTAAGCTGAACAACGGGGATACCCGTCCACTGTGAAACAATTGCGGCTATTTCCTGCTCTCCGACTTCTCCGACTGAGCGGTTACTACGTTCCTTCCACGCCTTGCGTTCGGTTTCAAGCTCTGCGGCTAACTTGTTTTTTTCATCTCTTATTGATGCCGCTTGCTCAAAATCCTGCGAATTGACCGCACGCGTCATTTCCTCATTCATCGCTTTTATTCTATCCTCAAGCTCTTTGAGATCGGGCGGTGTGGTAAACGCTTTAAGGCGTACCCTTGAAGCCGCCTCGTCAACAAGGTCTATCGCCTTGTCGGGCAAATATCTGTCTCCGATATATCTTGATGACATCTTAACGGCCGCGATAATCGCACCGTCGGTTATTCTGACCTTGTGGTGTGCCTCGTATTTATCACGCAAGCCTTTGAGTATATCGACTGCTTCCTGCTCGGTCGGCTCACCGACCGTAACGGGTTGAAATCTTCTTTCGAGCGCGGCATCCTTTTCGATATGACGGCGGTATTCGTCGAGCGTTGTTGCACCGATAACCTGCAATTCGCCTCTTGCGAGTGAGGGCTTCAAAATATTGGCCGCATCCACCGCGCCCTCTGCCGAGCCTGCACCGATCAGCGTATGCACCTCATCAATGAAAAGAATTACATCGCCGGATTTCTTGACCTCGTCAATGGCGTTACGTATTCTCTCCTCAAAATCGCCTCTGTACTTAGTGCCCGCAACCATGCCCGTAAGGTCAAGAGAGATGATGCGCTTGTTTCTGAGCAATTCGGGCACCTCACCCGTTGCGATTTTAAGTGCAAGACCTTCTGCAATAGCCGTTTTACCCACACCCGGTTCGCCGATAAGACACGGGTTATTCTTTGTTCTCCTGCTGAGTATTTGAATGACCCTCTCTATCTCCTGCTGTCTGCCGATAACGGGGTCGATTCTGCCTTGATTGGCAAGAGCGGTAAGATCTCTACCGAATTGTGAAAGAGTCGGAGTATCGGATTTCTCCTTTCCCTCATTTTTACCGCCGTCCGAATGCTTCGCCCCGCTCCCGAGGGCCGCCGTAAGGTCCGCAAGAAGATCCTGCGGCTGAACGCCGAGATGACTGAGTATTTCAGTTGCCGCACTTGTGCCCTCTCTGATTATGCCCATCAAAATGTGCTCCGTGCCGATATACGAATGTCCCATACCTCTGCCTTGAAGTATGGCTGTATCAATAATATTTTTGGCTCTCGGTGTAAAATCATTGGGTGAAAGCACCGTGGGAGAGCCTATCCCGACGCTTCCCTTTATTATTTCCTCAACCTCGGCAAAGGTAACCTTTCTTGCCGAGAGAGCCGTATATGCCATACCGCCGTTTTCCCCGAGAAGTCCGAGCAATAAATGCTCGCTTCCTACATAAGTATGACCGAGATTTTCCGCTGAAGCAATCGCATTGTTGAGAGCTTCATTTGCTTTTTGCGTAAATCCTGTAAATCTATACATCAAAATCCCTCCGTTTTTTCGATGTTACGACAATGCCTCTCTGACCGCCTTTGCTCTTGCGGCATCTCTTGCGGCGGCATTTACGGCACCGTCGGCGGCACTTATCGTTGCCGGCTGCATATTAACTATAAGCTCGTTAATTTTTTCAAGCGGAATATCAACAAGTCCTGTTGCCGCGCCGAGTCTGACCTCGGACATAAGCTCCATAAACTCATCCGTACTGAGTAATCTTGCGTTTTTGAGCACTCCGAGAGCACGGAAAATTCTATCCTCTTCGGCAGGCTCCTTAACTATCTCCTTTGCCGCCGCTCTTTCCTGCGCCACAAGCTGAAGTACGATAGAACGCAGGTTCGCTATTGCCGTTTCCTCGGTTATACCGAGCGTTATTTGGTTGCTTATTTGGTATATGTCTCCCGTTGCCGCCGTTCCCTCACCGTATGCGCCTCTTATGGTAAGACCGAGCTTTGAAACCGTGCCTGCAAGGCGTGACATTTGACCGCAACGTGTAAGGG
>CAYNUD010000192.1:0-2392 GCA_964400315.1 uncultured Clostridium sp.
TATTATCGCAAAGCCCGCAACGCATATGCCCGTATATGTTTCTTTGTCTTCGGCTTGAGTGCCGAACTTGGAGTTTATATATACATTGCGAATGTCGGCGGTGAGACTTTCGAGCCTTTCAACGATTTCGTCGTTAATTTCATCGGTGATTTCGATATTTTCCGTGACGTTTATTTCGAGGCTTTTATACGGAAGCTCGGGTATCAGGCTTTCCATTGCTTCGTTTGAAGTGATTACGACCAAATGGCGAGACGTCTCGATTATGTAATCGTTTGAAGCGACTATTGCGCCGATTTTCACCTTTTTCTTGACAAGCTTCATTCCGTCGGGATTGTCGTATTTGTCAAAATCAATGCTGTATTCGTCACCGCTCACCTCGGGAAGAGTGTCACAATAGGGGACGGTTATTTCAATTTCGTCTCCGGCATAAAAAATGTCCTGCTGTGCGACAAGCGGATATTCGTTGTCGCCGATTGAATATGACTCGAAATCGGTGAAGGGATAGTCGTACGCTCTTTCGTTGCCGATAATATCATAATTTATTCCGAAACCGAGCTTTTGAGGAGCGAACAGGATGATTTCTTCACCCGAGGAAATTTTATCAAGGTTGATTTTTCCGTCAATCACATAAGCGGAAAGCTCCTTTAATCTGGACAAATCGAAAGACTGCAATGAGCAGGATGCATAATTTTCGCTCAAGTCGTATGCCGTGCGATATCGGTTGTATGTTTCACGGTCGGATATAATTTTATCGAAGCTCTTTTGAATGTCGAGATTTTCGTCAAACATTTCTTCAATGACGAGGCGATAGTCGAGACAGCAGATGCCGATGAGCATATCCGAATAAAGCGATTCCGAGGGAAGATTAACTGCGGCAAAGCCCGTTTTTTCGCCGAGCGTGCTTTCAACATAGGGGATAAGCTCGATTTCATGGCGTATGTTTTCGCTGCAACGGGTTTTCTTATCGGCGTTAGGGTAGTTAACGTAATCGGACCAAGTGTTGCCGAGAAGCTCAGTGATATAATAATCGGGAGAGTCGGTGTCTGCGGCGATTTCAAGAAAAAATACATTCAATACGTTGAACAAACCCGCGGTGAGCAAAATCGAAAGCGCAAGTAAAACGCTCACAAGCACGAAGCGACCCTTTCGGAAGGTCAGATTTCTTTCGGCTATGAGCCTTGAAGCATCGAAGGCTTTGCGATTTTTGAGCTTTTGCTTTTTCATTTTGCGGGTCATATCAATGTTTCTTATCGCCTGCACCGGTGTTGTTTTTGCCGCTTTGGAAAGGGGAATAAGTGCCGCCGCCATTACGAAAATTATGCCTGCCGCCGCACCGATAACAAGTGTCGGAATGTTTACCGAAAAGATAAAGCCGTTGCCTAAGATTTTTATTACGGCGAAAACCAAAAGAACAGACAGAAGAATGCTTATGGGTACGGATGCCAGACAGATTATAAGCGCTTCTCTGCCGAATATTTTGACAATTTGCCTGTGCGTTGCACCTACGGCTCTCATCATACCGATTTGCCTTCTGCGTTCGGCTAAATTTGCCGAAAATGAGTTTATTATTCCTATACAGGAAATAAGCATAAGTATGAACGCTATAGCGCACATAAATACCGCTTGCAGGGTATAAGTGCTTTCGGAGGTGACAAGCGATTTCACAAAAAGAGAGCCGCCCAAGTGAACGCCGTATGCCGAAAAGTAATCGTAAAGATTATTAAATTCGCCGAATTCTTCGGAAACGTCGGCGTAGCATATTCGATGAATTTCTCCGCCGAGTGCATCATAATCGGCTCGTGAGGTGAAAATTCCGGGGATATATTTTTGTATATCCGAGGTCGAAGAAATGTGGTTAATAATATTTCTGCGCTTGTCACGGAGTATTCCCGTTAGCATATATTCCTTTTTTGCTTCGGTTCCGGAATTGTCGATTACGGTAATAGCTACGGTGTCACCGACCTTCGGGGACGAAAGACCGAGCGAATACAAAACGGATTGCTCTGCGGCGATTTCGCCCTCCTTGCTCGGATATTCACCGTTGATAAGAATGGGATAAGACAGCTCAAGGGCGATGTCATCGAGAAATGCAACACCGATTTCGTAGGCGGCTTCCTCCTCGGGCAGAGCATAGGCAAATACGCTTCCGAAGCCGTAAGCTGTCAGCTTTCCGTCCGTATACATACGGTTAAAATCAACATCGGCGCAATCGAATACCGCAATATCCTGTTTTCCGAAGCGGATATTGTCATATTCCTTGTTGGAGGCATCCATACACAAAAGCAGCAGCATAACGGATACGGCAAAGGTCATGGCAAGAACGATGCTTGTCACGATAAGGGTGTATTGCTTTCGCTTTGCTTTAAGATTTCCGAGTGCAAGTCGGTTTACA
>CAYNUD010000193.1:0-2384 GCA_964400315.1 uncultured Clostridium sp.
TATGCTTGATCTCAACGAAATGATACCTCGGTTCCGAATTTGCGCGGAAAGAAAAAGTGCCAGAAGCGGTTAGCTACCCTGTCCCACTCATAAGAGTGCTGATATCATTTTGAAAAAGGCGGACAGATTCGGGCAACGTTAGAAAAAACCAACAAGCAAAAATCGGCAGAAAAAATCACATTTCTGCCGATTTCTTGATATCTTTTAATGTTCTTACGAAAACTCCGTCAAAAGCAACCGAAAACGCCTTCACTGTGTTTCTTTTGCGTTTACCAATTCCATTTGCTTTTCAAAAGCCTCGCCCTTATCTTCCGAACCGTGCTTGCCCGCCGGGTGATACGTTGTCACAACGCTTGCGACAAGCTCGTGAATATCATTCTCTCTGCCCTCGTACGCCGCGTTCATCAGCATTTGCAGCTGACCGAAAAATGCGTCCGTATCAAACGGGATCGGTTTGCCGATATGGATCAATTTATTCGGTGTCGTCTTCATACCTTCCTCGGACATCAGCTTTTCTTCGTAAAGCTTTTCGCCCGGGCGCAGACCCGTGTACTCTATCTTAATATCAACATCCGGTTCAAGCCCCGAAAGCTTGATAAGATTTTTCGCCAAGGTATCGATCTTTACGGGAGAACCCATATCGAGCACAAATATTTCGCCGCCCTTGGCATATGTTCCCGCCTGCAAGACAAGCGACGCCGCCTCGGGGATAGTCATAAAGTAACGTATGATATCGGGATGCGTGACCGTGACGGGACCGCCCTTGGCGATCTGCTCTTTAAATCTCGGAATGACCGAACCGTTGCTTCCGAGAACATTGCCGAAACGCACCGCAACGAACTCGGTCCCGGGAGCTTCAACGTGCTTGGCAACATCGAGCATACTGCCGTCCTCGTCACCGCTGTGAACGTGCAAAGGCAGAATATCGTCCGTTTTTCCGTCTGCGATCTTTTTCGCAAACGACTGAATTATCATCTCGCAAAGCCGCTTCGACGCGCCCATAATATTTGTCGGGTTGACCGCTTTATCTGTGGAAATAAGAACAAAGCGCTTACAACCGTTGACCATAGCGGCATACGCCGTCTTGTATGTACCGATCGCATTGTTCTTTATGGATTCGCAGGGGCTGTCTTCCATAAGCGGAACGTGCTTGTGTGCCGCGGCGTGATAAACGACCTCGGGCTTATATTTTTCAAACACTTGGTTTATTCTGCGGCTGTCTCGCACGGAGCCGATAATGACCTCAAGGTTCAGATCACAATATTTGTCCCGCAACTCCATCTGTATCGCGTGCGCGTTGTTTTCGTATATATCAAAAACAATAAGCTGCTTCGGCTTATGCGACGCTATCTGTCTGCAAAGCTCGCTTCCGATCGAACCGCCGCCACCCGTAACAAGAATGACCTTTCCCTTGATAAAGTCGTATATTTCTTCCATATCGACCTTTATCGGTGCGCGTCCGAGAAGATCCTCAACCGCAACGTCTTTCATCGAGCTTGCGGTCACATTTCCCGCTACGATCTCACATATTCCCGGAAGGCTCTTAAGCTCGCATCCCGATTCTTTGCAGATCTCAAGAATGTCCCTGCGCTGTTCGGCAGTGGCACTCGGAATAGTCAGGAATATTTTTTCTATCTTATATTTATTTACGTTCAAAAGAATATCGTCTCTGCCTCCGACGATCGGGACGCCGTCGATGTAGCAACCCCATTTTGCGCGGTCATCATCGATGATACAGCAAACGAGATCGTTTATTTCCTTGGCGTTATTCAGATCGCGAAGGATCATTCGTCCCGCCGAGCCCGCTCCGATAAGCATAATACGGCTTGCCATACTCTTTTGCATTCCTCTTATTTGTCTCTTACGCTCGAGAATTATAAATCTGTAAGCAAAGCGGATGAACAGCACGAATGCAAATTGAAGAATGATACCTATCACATAATAGAATATGGGCATTTGCTCGAACAGCAAAGTGATACCCACCGTATGCACGACTCCGAGAATAACGGTAGCCAGCAGGATGCGCTTAAGTTCGGTAAAGCTTGCGTATTTCCATATACTCTGATAGAGTCGCAAGCCCCAAAAGACGAAAATGCTCACGAAAGCATATATCGGCGCAAACCTCAGCCACGCCGTCAAATATTCATTTGGAATTTCGGAAAATCGGCAATCAAATCCCAGCCAAAGAGCCAAGAAGTACGAGCCGATGATAACTGCTATATCATATATCTGCAAGAGAACGGTTTTTTTACTCCAATGTTTGAAGAGTCTTCGTTCCGACCTGCAACTATTCTTATCATTATGTCCCTTATTTTCCATTTTTCTCTCCTACGTCAAATAGTCCTTTTTGAGAGAAGTAAGGTATACCCCCCCCCCCCGAAATG
>CAYNUD010000194.1:0-2383 GCA_964400315.1 uncultured Clostridium sp.
GCTTTTCCCGAATTCGAGCCCTATATAGGTACTTGTAAATTTTCGTCATGTCTGCACGACAGAGATAAGGGTTGCGGTATAATCGAGGCTGTAAACAGGGGAGATATTCCGCAGAGCCGCCATGAAAGCTACCGTGCAATGCTCGAACAGGCAAAGAACATTAAGGAATGGGAAATCCGTAAACGCAAATGAGTTAGACTGTGCGTAACGAAAAAGCAAGGAGCTGATTATACTGTATTGAGCGATGCTCAAGTCAGTGTAACGGCGGTGATAAAATGAGAATATGCGACAGACGCAGTGCTTTGTGCATCGCTTTTGCGGCGGGCATGATAGTTGCTGCGTTTTTTCCGTGTAAGGCGGCAATCATAATTGTTGCCGTTTTGGTGTTGCCGGTCGGCTTGAGCTGTTGCCGATATTGACAAGGAGGAGATACGGTGAAAATAGTAGTTGTTGACAGTCCGAAGGTACTCGGAGGCATTCTGCGGCTGATTTTCGGAATAAAACGACAGGAAATAAAAAGCTGAAAAGCGACGTGAATATGCACCGAGGTGTTGACAACACATAGCAAGGATGTATATAATATCCGTATAGACCCGATTGCTCGGGAAGAACATAAGGCGTCGGGTTGTGTCTCGATGCCTTTATTTTCGGAGGAATAATGAAAACGAATGTTAAAAAGCTGACTGTTGCGGCAATGTTTCTTGCACTTTGTATGCTTTTGCCCGTGATTACGGGAGGAATACCCAAGGTCGGCAATGCTCTTTCGCCTATGCACATACCCGTTTTTATTTGCGGCTTCGTCTGCGGCCCCGTCTACGGTGCTGTCGTCGGATTTATCGCACCGCTCATGAGAAGCGTTTTCTTTTCTGCTCCGCCAATGTATCCCATGGCTGTTTCCATGGCGTTTGAGCTTGCGACATACGGCTTGTTCTGCGGAATATTCAGAAGAGCTTTACCGAAAAAGAATATTTGGATATACCCGTCACTCGCTGTATCAATGCTTGTGGGCAGAGCGGTTTGGGGAGCGGCACGATATATTATGGCAGGGCTTGACGGCTCTGATTTTGACATGGCGATGTTTATTGCGGGAGCATTCACACAGGCTGTACCTGCGATAATATGCCACTTGATTATCGTTCCGCCTGTGGTAATGGCTTTTGAAAAATTCAAAAAATAAGTAACGGGGCAGCTTCCGTATATCGGAGCTGCCCCGTGTTTGGTATACTGTATTGAATTATTCACTCAAAACCTCTTTTGCGGTTCCGACAAGCCCCGCAAGTCCTTGAAGTTCACTCGGAATTATGAGTTTCGTAGCCTTTCCGTCGGCGGCGGCTTCAAAGGCTTCAAGACTCTTGATTGTAAGATATCCCTTTCCAGGAGCGGCAGAATTGATAAGCTCTATCGCTTGCGCTCTTGCCTTTTCAACCTGCAAAATCGCTTCCGCTTCACCTTCCGCTTCACGGATTTTTGCTTCCTTTATAGCTTCTGCGGCGAGAATGGCACTCTGTTTGTCGGCTTCCGCCGCAAGAATTTTGCTTTCCTTTTGACCTTCCGCAACAAGTATTTTACTTGCTTTTTCGCCCTCTGCGGTGAGTATGGCTTCACGGCGTTGGCGTTCGGCTTTCATCTGCTTTTCCATCGCATCTTGAATTTCTCTGGGCGGAAGAATGTTTTTAAGTTCAACGCGGTTGACCTTTATTCCCCACGGGTCGGTTGCCTCGTCAAGTACGCCTCTGATTTTGGCATTGATAATGTCTCTTGAGGTGAGAGTGTGGTCAAGCTCCATTTCACCGATAATATTTCTGAGTGTTGTTGCCGTAAGATTTTCAATTGCGGCAAGCGGACGTTCCACGCCGTATGCAAACAGCTTCGGGTCGGTTATCTGGAAGAAAACAACCGTGTCGATTTGCATTGTTACGTTATCCTTCGTAATAACGGGCTGAGGCGGAAAATCGACAATTTGCTCTTTGAGAGAAACTTGCTTTGCAATCCTCTCGATGAAAGGAATTTTAATGTGTATACCCGTTTGCCATGTGGCGCTGTAGGCGCCGAGACGTTCTATAACATATGCCTTTGATTGAGGTACGATTTTGACATTCATTACAACTATTCCGATAAGGAAAATTGCAAGAAAAATAAGTATGATTCCTATTGCAAAGTCCATGACGTTTCCTCCCTGTCAGTTGTTTGTTTTTACAATGAGCTTAACTCCGTCTATGCGCTCGACGATAACAAGTTCATCTTTCTTGAATTGCGTGCCGTCAGACGAACGGGCGGACCAGCTTATTCCGTTAACCTTAACTCTGCCTTTCCCCGATAAATTGTCGATGTCCTCGGTTACGACCGCACACGCTCCGATACAGCGGTCGGCATTGGTGGGCTG
>CAYNUD010000195.1:0-2380 GCA_964400315.1 uncultured Clostridium sp.
CTATTGTTTTGCCTGCAAGGTCAATTCCGTTGCACTTGAGCATTTCCTGCGTGATATAAAGCAGACCGTAGCCCGTTGCTTCCGTTCTTGCAAGAGAACCG
Organism: uncultured Clostridium sp.; assembly: GCA_964400315.1. GTDB lineage: Bacteria > Bacillota > Clostridia > Oscillospirales > Acutalibacteraceae > CAG-177. Next base: position 102 of record CAYNUD010000195.1, read on the forward strand.
CCGTAGGTCAGACCTTTACCGGTGAGAACGCCGTTAAAAAGTCCTTTAATTCTCTTATATTGACCGAACATATAGCCAATCTCTCTCGCGCCCGTACCGATATCGCCTGCGGGAACATCGGTGTCGGCGCCGATATATCTGTAAAGTTCGAGCATGAAGCTTTGGCAGAATGCCATGATTTCACGATCGGATTTTCCTTTGGGATCAAAGTCGGAACCGCCTTTGCCGCCGCCCATGGGCAGACCGGTAAGAGAGTTCTTGAATATCTGTTCAAAACCGAGAAATTTGATTATGCCGAGGTTTACCGACGGGTGAAGTCTCAGACCTCCCTTGTAAGGACCTATTGCACTGTTAAACTGCACACGGTAGCCTGTGTTTATTTGAGCCTGACCGTTATCGTCAACCCATGCGACTCTGAATTTGAACTGTCTTTCGGGATTGACGAGCCTTTCAAGAAGAGCGTTTTTTCTGTATTCCTCTTCGTGAGCATCAATCACTACTCTGAGTGAATCGAGAACCTCCTTGACGGCCTGATGAAATTCAGGCTCGGACGGATTTTGACGAACAACCTGTTCAAGCACTTCATCTACATATGACATAATTTTATCCTCCCGCAGCATTAATATATGTCGTTTGAAATAAAACGCGCCTTCAAACGGAAAGCTTCCATTCAAAGGCGCCGTTGTCGTTATGCTCGATATTTTACAGAAAAAACGGTCTTTTGTCAAGCAGTTTGCAGTTTTTTGTTAAAAATCTTGCAAAATATCAACATTTATAGCTCCGATATGTGAAAAAACGCAAGAAATCAAGCTATCGTCCTGCAATAAGCCGTCAAAAGAAAAGGGGTACGGCTTCTTCTGCTTTTCCGAGAATCTCATGGAGGTAAGGCGCCGAGGACGATGCGCCGCTTCTTGAAACAGCTATGGCGGCGGCGAGAGCGGCTTCGGAAAATGCCCTTTGAGTGCCGACACCGGATGAAAGGCGGGCAAAAAAATATCCGGTAAAAGTGTCGCCTGCGGCGGTGGTATCAACCACCTCGGTTTTATATGCATTGAATTTTGCGGTTTTTCCTCCGATACGGTATACGCCGCCTTTTTCGCCGAGAGTCAGGATTATGTCGAATTTCGAGCCGAATTTTGTGAGAAATTCAAGAGGATCGGAGCTTTGCGCCCATTCGCATGCCTCGGTTTCGTTGAGGATTATACAATCGGCGGGAAAGGGCAGAGAACGCAGATGTTCGCCGAACGGTGATGGGTTGAGAACGGTGTAAACTTTCGCTTTTCGGGCACGTTCAAGGATATATTCAAGCCCGTTTGTTTCATTTTGCAAAAGCATTATGTCTCCCGTCTCACAAGCGGAAATCACCTCGTCGACATGTTCACGTGTGATACTTCCGTTTGCACCCTTTGATACAAGAATGGCATTTTCTCCGTTTTCATCGACTTGTATACTTGCACGCCCTGTTGTGCCGTCGGTTTGATGAAGAAACGAGGTGTCAACGCCCTCTTTTTTGAGTAGGTCAAGAAGAAAACCGCCGTCAGCACCGATACAGCCCGCAAAAAGCGTTTCGGCTCCCGCTCTTGCGGCGGCAACCGCCTGATTGAAGCCTTTGCCGCCGGGGAAATTTTCGATTTTTTCAACGGATGCGGTTTCGCCTGCTCGAACGATGTTTTTAACGGAATAAACCGTGTCAATGTTGCATGAACCGAAAACAATAATTTTCATATTTCCCTCACAAAAAAGCCGGTCGGCTTTTCGGCTGACCGGCAAAGAATTTACATAAGGCTGAGGTAAAGCTCTTTAAGCTCTTCAACGCTTGTGTCTCTCGGGTTACCGGGACGGCAGGCATCGGCGTATGCGCTCTCGGCAAGGAACTGAACATCCTCGGGCTTAACGATTTCCTTGAGGTCGGCGGGAATACCGACATCGAGAGAAAGCTGTTTAACCGCATCTATTGCCGCCTTGCGGTATTCGTCAACGCTCATACAGTCCGTACCTTTAACGCCCATGGCTTTGGCGATATCTCTGTATTTTTCGCCCGTGCAGGGAGCGTTGTATTCCATAACGGTGGGAAGAATTATCGCATTGGCAACGCCGTGCGGAGTGTCGTAAAGTGCGCCGAGAGGATGAGCCATCGAATGCACGATACCGAGACCGACATTGGAGAAGCCCATGCCGGCAACATACTGACCCAAAGCCATATCGGTTCTGCCTTCGGGTGTGTTTTCAACGGCGCCTCTGAGCGAACGGGCGATAATTTCGATTGCTTTAAGGTGGAA
>CAYNUD010000196.1:0-2380 GCA_964400315.1 uncultured Clostridium sp.
TCGCAAGCTGGAATATGTTCCACATCAATGATGATTTCGGAAGCTATTCCGTTATCGATTGGATTAAAATGCTTAGATTTATTGCGGGCTTTGTCGTAACAATCGCAACTCAAAAGGATGTTATTTCAGAGGACGCAATCAAGGGCGTTATCGAGGTTCTTTTTGTTGACCACCTCAGAGATGCCGACGGCAACTATATTAACAACGTCGAAACTCCGAACTATCCTTGTCCGCTTTCCGGCTACACCAAGGAAGCGAGAAATATTTTTGACAGACGTATTCCCTGCCAGGACCTTGTAAATGAGGTTGGTGCGGATAACGTATACTGCTACAACTATGCTATTTTCTCAAACACATATGAGAACACCAAGGGCCTCAACGATTACATTGAGGAGGTTGTTATTCCTCAGACGGGTTCCGATAAGGTTATCCTTGTTCCGATGAGTATGGGTGCAAGTGTTGTCAATAACTATTTCAACCTCTATCCCGATTCAAACAGAGTTGAAAAGGTTATCAGCATTGTCGGTGCATGGCAGGGCAGTGATGTTTTTGCAGACCTTATGCTTGCCGATTTTGATGAGAATGCTCCCGATATGGTTTACACCGACGCAGTTCAGCAGATCGGCGTTGACTCAATGACGGGTTCAATCATCAACATTGCCGCAAGAATCCTCCCCAAGCAGGAGATTGACAACATCCTTTACGATTTCATTTCCGCATTTGTTAAGACGCTTATCGTTCCGAACACCTCTTTGATTTCTCTTTGTCCTCCGACAAGATATCAGGAGTTTGCGGATTTGTATCTTGCGGACGAGAGCCTTGCCGCAACAAGAGCTCAGACCGACAGTTATGCCGCTGCTCAGACAAATCTCAAGGAAAGACTTGAGTATCAGAGAGATACATACGGTACAGAGTTCTATTTCATCGCAGGCTACAACCTCGGCTTCGGTGACGGAAGCGGCGATTTCGGCTTCTTCAAGTTCTTCGAAACTCAGGATACGACAAATTCCGACGAGGTTATCGAAATTTCCTCAACCGCTCCCGGTACAAGCTATGTTGCCGCAGGAACATCTTTCAGCGAGGAATATATCGCAGACCCCGCTCACCACGTTTCTCCCGACGGCTCGATTGACACGTCAACGGCATATTTCGAGAGCACAACATGGTACTTCAACAAGCAGTTCCACGAGCTCATAAACAACAATGTTGCTCTTGCACTTGCTTATGATATAGCGACAAACAAGGTTAAGAACGTTGAGGACAGCAAGGATGTTTATCCGCAGTTCAACAATGTCAGAAACCTCAAAAAGATGAATCGCTATATTGCCGACGCAAAGAAGGCGCTCACTCTCGATGTTTTCTCGGCAGAGGACAGAGCTTCTATTGAGGCTGCACTTGCAAAGGCAAACGCAACTGTTGCCAACACGGTTATCGACCCGGCAAACGACGAGGCGGTTACAGAAGAGCTTCGCAGCGTAATGGCGGAGATGGTTACGAAATATGACCTTGCGACCGACGATGTTAAGGAAAAGCTCAACTATGACGGACTTCAGAGAGGTGACTACAAGCCTGCCTCCGAGCCGGACAAGACAACCGAAATTCTCACTTCTGTGCTTGACGGACTTGCAAAGCTTATGCTTCTCATCTTCGGCAAGAAGGGATTTGCGGATTTTTGGAGCTTCCTTTTCTGATTTGACGCAAAGCACAATAATGATAAAATATTTACAATAAAATATCTTCGGGGCGGGGCGAAATTCCCCACCGACGGTAATGGGAGGAAATCTCCACGAGCCCGTGAACGAAAGTTGATTCGGTGAGATTCCGAAGCCGACGGTACAGTCCGGATGGAAGAAGATAGAGCGAATGCTTTTTAGGCTCCGTACATTTTGTGCGGAGCTTTTTCGTTTGCTTCGGAGAATTAAAGAAAGGTCGTTTTAAATGAAAACAGGAAAGCTTAGATTGATTACCGTTGTTGCGATTATGTCGGCTCTTGCCGCCGTGCTGATGTTTGTCGAGATTTCGTTGCCGATAATTCCGTCGTTCATAAAGCTCGACGTTTCCGAATTGCCGGCGCTGATAACATCGTTTGCGTTCGGCCCGGGCTGCGGCGTTTTGGTTTGCCTTTTGAAAAACCTCATACACCTGCCGTTCACCTCGACTTTCGGCGTGGGCGAGCTTTCGAATTTTATCCACGGCGCGGTTTTTGTCCTTGTTGCGGGTCTGTTTTATAAATACCGTCACAATCGTAAATTTGCCTTTATCGGTGCCGTTGCCGGCGACTTTGCAATGGCGGCTATGAGCTTTTTTATAAATTATTTCCTCGTTTATCCGATTTATATGAAGCTGCTTTTGCCTGAAGAGGCAATACTCGGAATGTATC
>CAYNUD010000197.1:0-2375 GCA_964400315.1 uncultured Clostridium sp.
CTGTCTGCGTTCTTCTTCGGAGGCGGAGATGTACTTATCACCGTTGATTTCGGCGAATTCCTTGGCACGCTCTATGATATCGTCGCCGTGGTAGCTGTCTTCGGGTAGCTCGGGAGCGTTTTCGCCGAGATAGAGCTGTTGATATCGGATGTCGAGAGAAAGTCCGAATTTGGCTATCTGATTGCCGGCATCGTTGACATAAAACTCACGGCTGACATCGTAGCCCGCAAAATCGAGCACCGCCGCAAGGCAGTCGCCGAGAGCACCGCCTCTGGCATTGCCCATATGCATGGGTCCCGTCGGGTTGGCGGAAACAAATTCAACATTGATTTTTTTGCCGCAGCCGTAGTCCGACCTGCCGTAGTTGCCGCCCTTTTCGAGGATATCCTGAATTATGCAAGCATTAAAGCTGTTTCCGAGATAGAAATTCAAGAATCCCGCGCCCGCAACCTCACAGCGGTCAAAAAACGTGTCGCAAAGCTCCATTCTGTCAACAAGAGCCTGTGCGATTTTACGGGGAGCACAGTGCAAATCCCTTGCCCAAACCATTGCGGCATTTGCCGAATAATCGCCGAAGGACCTGTTTGCGGGAACCTCAACGTTAAAATCGCTCAATGCGATTTCGGGAAATTCACCGTCCGCAACGGCCCTGCCTGCGGCATCCATGATTGCGTTGCGAAGCTCCGTTATCGCCTGTCTAACCAAAAGTGACATTTTATTCTTCCTCCTTCAAGGTAAAGGATATGACCAATTCATTTTCCGATGAAAGGTCGTTATTAAAATCTATTGTGTATGAAAAGTGCAATTTTCCGCCGTTCTCAAGCGATTCGAATGTAACGCTTTTTGTGTAGATTCCCATCATTAAGCTTCCGAACGGCGTTTCATAGAAGCAATTGTGACGTTGACGCGGCTCGAAAACCATTTCGGTGTTGTATTTTCCCGCACGGTTCATCAAAATTTTTCCGTCGGAATGTACCGAAAGGCGTGTTACCGAGCCGGAAAGCTCCTCCCCTGCCTCGTCATAAGACAGGAAAAAGCCGTCGTCAAGAGGCTCGTATAAGCCCGAAGTGGTCAGCTCCGTCGAATAGCTGTCATTATCGGAGGAATGACGGTCGATTATATTTACCAATACTTTTTTCATTTTATCTTTCCAATGCGTAATTAATAAGTCGGTCAAGCAGTTCGGCGTAGGGGATGCCCGAAGCGGCGAACAGCTTGGGGTACATACTGATTTGCGTAAAGCCCGGTATGGTGTTCGGCTCGTTGAGAAGAAGTTTGCCGTCACACTTGCGAATAAAGAAATCCACTCTCGTAAGGCCCGAACATCCGAGCGCTCTGTAGGCGTTGACGGCGGCGGATTTAACCTCATCGAGTCTTTCGCGGGGAAGTCTTGCGGGAATGTGAAGCTCGCTGTCGCCCGCAAGGTATTTTGCATCGTAGTCGTAAAAATCGTTGCAGGGCACTATTTCTCCGACCGTTGAAGCAATGGGAGCTTCATTGCCGAGCACGGCGCATTCGATTTCAACACCGTCTATCGCTTCTTCGAGAACAACCTTTTTATCAAATTCAAATGCTTTTTCGCAGGCGGGAGCAAGCTCCTCGAGACTGCAAGCCTTCGTAACTCCCACAGAAGAGCCGGTGTTGGCGGGCTTTACGAAGATGGGAAGCCCGAGCTTTTCAACGGCGCTTTCGAGAAGCTCGGTTTTGTTTTTCTCATATGAAAAGCAGTCGAAAGCCGTCCATTTCGCCTGAGGAATGCCGTAGAAATCTGCCATGGCGTTAGTTATCGCCTTATCCATGCAAACCGCGCTTGAAGCCGTGTCGCAGCCGACAAAGGGAATTCCGGCAACCGTCAAGAGACCCTGTATTGTACCGTCCTCGCCGTTTTTGCCGTGAAGAACGGGAAAAACCGCATCGACTCTTTCAACCTCGCCGGTTGCGGTGCGGATTATACCGTGGTGAGTTCTGTCGCAGGAAATAACGGCGCTTTCAAGCTTTGAGGGGTCGCTCAGCCATTTATCCTCGGGAAGATTTGCAACATCGCCGTTGTAAAGATAAAAACTGCCGTCAAGTGTAATTCCCATGGTGAGAACATCATATTTGTCTCGGGGTATATTTTCGATTACCGATTTTGCGGAATTCAGCGAAACCTCGTGCTCACTTGATGCACCGCCGAAAAGTACAAGAACTTTTTTCTTCATCACATTCACTCCAATACTGTTGTTCGGTCATATATTCCCATTATAATATTTACAATTAAATAATATTAACATATCGCTCCGTTTTAGTCAACATTTATTTGCAAAAGGCAATGCTGTCGATGTAGGTTTGTCAATGATGTGTTACAAAATCAGAAAAGCTCTCCGTTTTGAATA
>CAYNUD010000198.1:0-2373 GCA_964400315.1 uncultured Clostridium sp.
AGTTCGTTGAGAAATACATTGACAAGATTTTTGTGACCCCCAGCGATGAAAACACACTCCTGTTACAGGTCAAGATCTTTACGGGAGAAGTGACGGAAAAGTACCTGCGAAAGCTCGAACTTCGCAGTGGTATCATCACTACGAATGTGTCCGACAAGGGTGAAAACCCAGATACTGCAAGGGTTTCCGAGGACGAAGATTCTTTGGGACACACGATCAAGAAGATGATCGAGGCTTATGAAAACGGTATAAAATAACAGGACGAATGTATTAGGGTCGACGTGCCTTTGGGTACGTCGGCTGTTTTAAAAAATCTCTCCCGAAGCCTCCGAATAAAGGTAAGCTTCGGGAGATAATCTTTTTGTTATGCGATTCCGAACAACGAGTATAAGCTTTTTTTCAGCATTGTTGTAATTATTTCAAAATATGTTGAGAGTTTGCTTGCAAACAAGGAAAGACTGTCGAAAGTATCGGAGATTCCGGATTCTACTCCGTAACCGTCAAGCTCACCGCAAAGGTTGTTGAGCCCGTCGGTAGAGTTAATGTATTCATACAGAAACGGTCCGACTATCGCCAAAGCGAGGTATTCAACGGCACTTACGGTACTGACGGATATTTTTGCGCGAGTGACATTGTTTACTCCGTCGGCAATTGAACGCAGTGTGCGGTTATTTTCTTCCGACAAGCCCATGTTTATTGCCGTCTCGACTACCGCAAGAATAATTTTGATTTCGGGACTTTCAAAATCAAGATTGCGGTTACCGCTCACAACATCACAATAGATTTCCGTTATCAACTCGGACATATCAACGTAATTTGTTTCGGGAATATCTATTGAATATTCGGCAGACTTCGAGGAAATTCCCGCTTCGCCGTAAAGCGGCTTTTTCAGCAGTACGGTAAGAGCGTCGGTGATTTCTTTTACGGGAGTATAGAGAGTGCTGTTGCTGTTTATGCCGATAAGCTCGGGTGAAATTCCGTCGGTGACAAACGAAAGCGCATTTCCCGCGTTGTATTCTTTTGCAAACTGCCTGAAATCGGTTTTGAGAAGTTGTGCCTGATGCTCGGTATATCCTGTTTTTACAATGCTGGTAAGCGCCGCATAATCAATATTTTCAATGCACTTTGTTTGGTATGAAATCTTTTTCTCTGTGAGTTTGAAGGTTTTGTAGCTCAAGGGATAGGAATTTAATGAAGCGTTGCAAAAATCATATACGGTTTTGCCTGTCGGAGTGGTGTGTGAAGCAACGTCGTTTATGTGGGTGTGTCCCGAAAAAACGAGTTTGATGCCCCATTCGGCGAACATAGTGGCAACGCTTTTGGGGAAGGAGACTATGTATTTATCGTTGAGTATTGCTTCAAGCGGCTGATGTTCCAAAAGATTGTGGTGCATGATAACAATGGGGTATTTACCGTTTTTCTTTGCATAGTCGGTCTGCTCCTTTACCCATTTAAGTCGAGCGGAATCAACGCCGTTTGCGAGCATATATTGCTCATCAAAACTGTCTAAAGCAATGAGAATATATTTTTCATTGAGCTCTGTTGCGTAGGAACAGCAGGTTTCATCTACGGAAAAAGCCGTATCATAACCGAATTCATGATAGATTTCGCGGAATTTTGCGCTGTCCGTCTGCGAGCCGATACCGTTATCGTGGTTTCCGTTGATAACATAAATCTGTTTACCCGTAGTTTTCTCAAAGGTCTTGAATTTCTCGGCAACCTCTTCTTGATCGCAACCGCGCTCTCTTGAATAGGTCGCAATGTCACCGCAAATAAAAACATAGTCACATTCATCGTTTTCGGCACATTGACGGAGAAATTCGTCAATTATAAATCCGCTTTCGTTCTGCATGGCCGAACTTGAACCGAAAGTAAGCTCTGCCGTGTCGCTCCAACGTGCGTTGGCATCCTCAAGGGGGTGAACATAGTGCAGGTCTGTTGCAACGGCAAATCCAAGATCAAATTCACGGTTTGATTTTGCGCTTGCCGTAATTGCCGCAACGTGGATGAACGTGAGTACGGCAAGAATTAAAGCAACGGTTTTTTTGAACATACTGAATCTCCTTTGTCTGCATTAAAAAATCTGCATAAAATGTTATTGAATTAACATAGCATCGCCGATACTCACGGGATATGAGATTGGTAATTTCACATTATTAACCATTATACAAATCAGCGGCACAGAATTTACGCCAAAACTGTTTTATCTGTTTACGGGAACAAACTCAAGTTTGAGCTTCATTCCCATTCCGTCTGCAAGTCTTTGCAAGGTTCTGATTGAAGGGTTGGCATTTCCGTTTTCCAATTTACTGATGTCCGCCTGTGCAATACCGGTACGCTCTGCCAGATCTTTTTGCGTCAGTCCCGATGCTT
>CAYNUD010000199.1:0-2372 GCA_964400315.1 uncultured Clostridium sp.
GTTTTTGGGCTGTCCATGCTCGTCAAGCTGAAGCACACTGAAAATCTCGCCGAGGGCATCGGCAAGAACATCGCCAAACTCGTCCCACTGCTGAGTTAAAACAGCCTTTGCGAAAACGTCGATATTTTCCTTAACGGTTTCTTCAATGAAGCCGTCGGGAATCGATATGGGATAAACCTTTTGACTGCTGCCATCCTCATTTTCGGTATAAAGCGGCATACCCGTGCCCTGAACATAAATCGTAGGAATAATTGTTCCGCCCGATTCCTCTTCGGCAAAGCCGACAGAGCCGAGGACAACGAAGCACGACAGCGTCAATATTATGCTGAGAATGACCGATATGAGCCTCATGGAAAATTTTTTCATTTAAAACACCTCATTATTTTTTGAATTATAAAAATCAAGTGTCTCCGATTTTTCAGTTTCAACGTGTGAGAAGAAGAAGCTTTCCCTCTCCTCGGAATTAATGACCGTTACGGGCTTTATCTGATTGAGAACAACGCCCTTGCCCCTGAGCATTTCTCTGTAGTCCCAATACGTCTTGTTCTTAAGAATAAGTATCTCGGGCTCGTTGAGCATACCCCAGCGTCTGTATTTATAGTATTTTTCGTTAACGCCGTTGAGTTGCTCATCAAGCTCCTTAATAAACTCGGTGCGTGTTGCCTCGTCAATCGGATTTTCAGGCTCGGCAAACATACAGTAGCGAGGCGGATTGGTCGAATAATCGGGATAGAAGCTATAACCCGTCAAGCTGATTCCGAGCTTTTCGGCCGCCTTTGTTGCGGCAAAATCAACCATCTGCGTCGTGGTCTTTTCGTTTGCGACGTTCATGCTGAGATTTTGTCTGTAAAGAAGCTCAACTCTGGGCGTGTTATTGTACATTTCGGTAACACGAACAACGTCCTCAACCTTGTATCTGTACAGACCGGAGAAGTTGGAAACTATCATTTCGTAATCCTTGCCAACCTCAAGCTCGTCGATAAGAAGCGGCTTAACATCGTCCCTCGCCTGCTCCTCACCCTCCTCGACGGGAAGAAATTCAAAGAATATGCAATGCGGCAAAAGAACCGCATCGTTGACATTGAGCTCAACGGGTGCCGCAAAGAAGCCCTCCGCAGCGGCATAGCCCATATTGTGAAGCGGCAGGTCGCCAACGGATTTGCGAAGCTTTTCTATGTACACCTTAAGGCTCGAGCCCATCATGCCGTAGCCCCATGTGAGCTTAGGCCAAATTCTGGGAGCAATCGGCGTGTCAAAACCCTTTTCGAACTCCGCTCTGAGCTCTGCGGCACGCTTCGGGTTCGGCTTGAACATTTTGGAATATTCTTTTCTCAATTCCGGCGTGCATTTTATGTTCGGATTGATAATGCCCTTTTCGATATCGTCACAAAGCATTTCCCAATTTTCCTCAAGGTAATCGAACATCGTTGTCAAAAGCGTAACAACAAGCGAACCGAGGTAGGAAACATTCCTGTTTTCAAGAGCAAAGCGAAGCTGAAGATAAGAGGTATCAAGCAGCTCCTCGTGCTCGGGCGCAAGCAAGGAATACGGTGATGTGCAGAAAAACCTTGTGATCGGCTTGAGGTAGGTCAAAGGAACCTGACCGGCACCGTTACAGCGCTTGTTGTCCTTAAGATTATGGCCGGTGAGAATAAGAACAAGCGGTCCCATCTGAGAAGGCAGCTTAACGCCCTTGTTTTTCTTCAACCAATGTGCGGCAACGGCAACGCTGACCGAAAAGCCTATACATTGCATTTTCCAAAGGTCATTGACGCCCTTGGGAAGAATTTTCGGCTTGCCGACTGAGCCCGAGGACGAGCAATATCTTATATTTTTGCCCGAGAACATGATTCTGTCCTCGCCGTTGTTGATCATTCTGTCAACATAGGGCTCATAGTCCGCATAGGTGGAAAGCGGAACCTTCTTTTGATAATCCTCAATCGATTTGATATTGCCGAGACCGAGCTTTTTGCCGAGCTCGCAATTCTTATTTCTCCTGAGAATTTTGTTGAGAACCCTTTTTTGAGCCTTCATCGGGTCCTTGGTGAAATGGTTGATTTCCCAAAGAGATACATCTCCGAGGAAAATACCGAAATCTGAAAATGGCATAAGTTTTCTCCTTCCTCAACTTTACATTTTTTTGGTTTTATCATAAGCGGCAACAACCGCATTGATAGCATTTGAACGGAAAGCGCCGTTTTCGAGCGCCCTCACCCCCGCAATGGTCGTTCCGCCGGGACTGCACACCTCGTCCTTGAGCTTGCCGGGGTGCTTTCCGCTTTCGAGCACCGCCTTTGCCGAACCGAGAACCGTTTCTGCGGCGTAAAGCATCGCCTTATCTCTGGGCAAGCCGCAGCTTACCGCACCGTCGG
>CAYNUD010000200.1:0-2314 GCA_964400315.1 uncultured Clostridium sp.
GTGGCGGTTTTCTCTTCCGAGAGATATTTCGTCACGAAGGTCGTGCTGATATTCGCCCTGCAAATGGATAAGCTCACCGAAAAGATTTTGCTTTACCATGTTGAATATCGCCATTTCGTTTCTGTCGTAACAGCAGTTTTCGAGAAGCATACAAAACTTTCCCGTTTCCTCGCTTGCTCTGACCATCTGCCAGCATTCCTCAATACTTGCCGCACCGCCAACCTCAAGAGCGACATGCTTTCCCGCACGCATTGCATCAACGGCTATGCAGCCGTGGGTTATCCATGTGGTGCAGCACATTACGGCATCGAGGTCATCGCGCGCAATAAGCTGTTTATAATCAAGGTAACTGTCGGCATCCTCGCCCGTTACTTCCTTGACTATCCGAACTCCGTCCTCGGCTCTGTCGGGATAAATATCACAAACCGCGGGAACATGAACGCCGTCACAGTTGAGAAGCTCTCTGAGCTGACTTCGTCCCCGTCCGCTTATCCCTATTACACCAATATTGACCGAATGCTTCATTTTCTGTTTTCCTCTCGAGTGGTTTTGATTTAATTATATAAATGTTTGCGTGAAAAATCAATGTTTTATTTAAAATATCTTTTAAAATACTTTCGCCATTTTATCATATAAAGCGTAATCAGCTTCGTAAGAGCTATGTCGTAAAGCACAAAAGCAAGAGTACCCATGCCGAGAAGAATCGGTATTGCCGCCATGCCGAATTCCTCCGTTTCATCTATCGTAACGCCCATAAATCTAATCATGAGATAATACGAAACAACCATTGACGTAAGAAACGCGGCAAGCTTTATCACCCAACATACAGCGGTGTGCAGTTTTGTCTCAACCGCCGCTTTTAATATCGGATAATAGCCGAAAAAAGCAAGGTACATCACGGCAACCTCTTTGTCCGGCACTAACAATACGCCGAGAATTGCGACCGCCGCATATACGCCGAATGCCCATTTTTTATCCGTTTCGATAACCATAAATACTATAAGCATTCCCGCCGCCGCAGGCAACGCATAGGTCAAAAACGGTATTACCGCAACAGATATCATCATCACAAGCGAAAGAGCGGAAACTATGCCGCCCAAAGCACATTTGGAGCTTTGCTTCAAAATATTTCACTCCTCAGCAACAAGGTATTAAATCACCGCCGAAGCATTCGCAGCAACAATCGGCGCAAATCAGACCCGAACAAACGTCGCATGCCGAGCATCCCGAATCATCGGATCTTTTTCTTTCTGTTCTGTATCCGCCGGAGCGCGCTTGATTCACTCTGTTGAAAGCCATTTTATAAGTGTTGTTTGACGGATCCATATTGCAGGCGGTTGCGAAATTGCTTGCCGCCTCTTCGAGCCATCCTCTCTTTTGCTGAATGGTTCCTTTGAGATAATACCATTGTGCGTCTCTGACACTCTCGGGAATACCGTCAAGCAAAGTTTGAGCATCTTCAAGCCTGTTGGCATTGATTTTTGCCCGAATATCCGAATAATCGGCAGTGCCGGAATAGGAATAAGAATATTCGCTTCCCGCCGAGCGGTAGCCGGCATCGGTGTAGGCATTCATAACTATGGCATCGTATGCAGCATTGATCTCGTCCATTCTTACGGTATCAATACCCTGATACTTTTTTGCAAGCTCCCTGTATGCCGCGTTCACGCAATTCATATCGGCATTTCGGTCAACACCGAGAACATCATACGGATTTCTCATTAATCTGCACCTCAGTCAACTGTATAATCTGTCTTTTTCGGATTCTGCGGTAAATATTTCGCCGTAACGGTTTTTGAAGCACTGTCAAAACCGTCATAAATAATATTTTCGAGAATATTTCCAAGGCCTTTTACAATCTCTTCAACTTGATATGGTTTGCAGGCAATGAATATAGTATCGCTTTTTTCTGCCATCTTAGCCAAGGAACTGCAAGGGCAAATGCCTAAGTTCTGACAGTTTTTTGACAGTTTTTCTTGGTCTGGTGCATAAGCACAGATATCTGTACCTTTTACTTTTTTAGAAGCCACAAAACCTGCTGTCAGCGCCTGTGCCATATTTCCCATTCCTATAAAACCGATTTTTTTCATCTCAAGCCTCCTAGGTCAATTAAACTTTCCTATTTTATAACCAGTTCAACCGGGCAGTGGTCGGAGCCCATAACAGTTGTGTGAATCTTTGCACTTTCAAGTCTTTCAGCCAAAGTTTCTGATGCCATGAAGTAGTCAATTCTCCAACCTGCGTTTTTTTCTCTCGCCTTAAATCTATATGACCACCAAGAATATATTTCTTTTTCTTTCGGATAAAAGTATCT
>CAYNUD010000201.1:0-2277 GCA_964400315.1 uncultured Clostridium sp.
TTCGCATCTATATCAAAGGTAACTTCAATCTGAGGAACACCCCTGCGTGCGGGCATAATGCCGTCAAGGTGGAATACACCGAGAGTCTTGTTGTCCTTGGCAAACTCTCTTTCGCCCTGAAGAACGTGAACCTCAACAGAGGGCTGATTGTCGGCAGCCGTGGAGAAAATCTGGCTCTTCTTTACGGGGATAGTCGTGTTTCTGTCTATAATCTTGGTGTTAATGCCGCCCATTGTCTCAATGCCGAGTGAAAGCGGAGTAACGTCAAGGAGAAGAAGTCCGTTAACCTCGCCGCCGAGAACGCCGCCTTGAAGTGCCGCGCCCATTGCAACGCACTCATCGGGGTTAATTCCCTTGAAAGGCTCTGCACCCATGAACTTCTTGATAGCTTCCTGTACTGCGGGGATTCTCGACGAACCGCCGACCATGAGAACCTTGTGAATTTCGGAAGGCTTCAAGCCGGAATCGCTCATTGCCTGACGGACGGGACCCATCGTTGCTTCAACAAGGTCAGCCGTAAGCTCGTTGAATTTTGCTCTCGTAAGAGTCATTTCAAGATGCTTGGGGCCGTTTGCATCGGCGGTAATGAAAGGCAGGCTGATGTTGGAGGTGGTTACGCCGGAAAGCTCGATTTTCGCCTTTTCCGCAGCCTCTTTAAGTCTCTGCATTGCCATTTTGTCGCCTCTGAGGTCGACACCCTGCTCGGCCTTGAAGCCGTCGGCAAGCCAATCGATTACTCTCTGGTCGAAATCGTCGCCGCCTAAGCGGTTGTTACCTGCTGTGGCAAGAACCTCTTGAACGCCGTCGCCCATTTCGATGATGGAAACATCAAAGGTACCGCCGCCGAGATCGTAAACCATAACCTTTTGGTCGGTTTCCTTATCAATACCGTATGCAAGAGCCGCCGCCGTAGGCTCGTTAATTATTCTTTTAACCTCAAGGCCTGCGATTTTACCTGCATCCTTGGTTGCCTGTCTCTGTGAGTCGGTGAAGTATGCGGGAACGGTTATAACCGCCTCTGTTACCTTTTCACCGAGATATGCTTCGGCATCACTCTTGAGCTTTTGAAGAATCATTGCCGAAATCTCTTGCGGGGTATACTTTTTGTCGTCAACCGAAACCTTGTAATCCGTACCCATCTGTCTTTTGATTGATGAGATAGTTCTGTCGGGATTGGTGATAGCCTGTCTCTTTGCAACCTGACCTACCATTCTTTCACCGGTCTTGCTGAAAGCAACAACCGACGGAGTCGTTCTTGCACCCTCTGCGTTGGGGATAACAACGGATTCGCCGCCCTCGATAACTGCTACACAAGAGTTTGTAGTACCCAAATCAATACCTATAATTTTTGACATAATTTTTTCCTCCTATAATAAAACAATGATTTATGAATTTGCAACCTTGACGACAGCTTCTCTTATGATCTTGTCGCCGAGCTTATAGCCTTTTGTAAACACTTGAGCGATAACGTTTTCGCCCAAATTTTCATCTTCAACACTCATTACGGCATTGTGAATATTCGGGTCGAAGGCATCACCCTCGGCGCCGTAGCCCACTACGCCGTTCTTTTCAAGCATTTGCTTAAACTGCGCAAAAATAAGCTCGATGCCCTTTTTGTAATCTTCGAGCGTTGACTCGCCGCTTTCCGCCGCTCTCTCAAAATTATCGAGTATGGGCAAAAGCTCTTTGATTACATCAGCCTTTGATGATGCATAAATATCCGCTCTTTCCTTTTGCGAACGCTTGCGGAAATTATCGTATTCCGCACATATTCTTAAAAATTGGTCGTTCTTCTCGTCAAGAGCCTTTTGAAGTTCTTGCGCCTTATCGGGAGCTTCGTCCGGCGTGTTTTCGCATGTTTCGGTATTCTCTGCCTCGGGAACTGTCTTTTCCTTCTTCATTTTGTCTTCCTTTCGTTACTCTAACGACTGAGTGATCAGTCGCCCTACAAGGTCGGTTAAATATTTGACACTGGGAATTATTCTTTCGTAATCCATTCTCGTCGGGCCTATTATTCCTATCGTTCCGAAATTTCTGCCGCCGACGGTATATTTTGCCACGATAACGCTTGAATTTTCAAGCGGCTTGTAAAGATTCTCTTTTCCGATTTTAATACTTATCGGGTCATTCGATTCACGCATTACCGCAGTGAGAGGCTCTTTCTGGTTGAGAAATTCAAAGAGCTTTGCCGCCTCGCCGCCGTAATCCTTATGTGAAAACAGGTTTGAACTGCCGCCGAGCATTATTTTTGAATCCGCAGTGCTTCTCGCAAGCTCA
>CAYNUD010000202.1:0-2250 GCA_964400315.1 uncultured Clostridium sp.
TCTTCTGCGCCGACAACTTCGGCACCTGCCGCAACAGCGGCATCTGCGTCTGCACCTTTAGCGAAAACCGCAACTCTGACGGTACGGCCCGTGCCGTTCGGAAGAACGACAGCACCGCGAACCTGCTGGTCGGCATGGCGGGAGTCAACGCCCAAACGAACGTGGACTTCTACAGTCTCATCAAACTTAGCGGTTGCACTCTTAACGGCAAGCTCAAGAGCTTCGGCGGGCTCATAAAGAGCAGCCTTATCAATGAGCTTGGCGCTTTCATTGTATTTCTTTCCGTGTTTCATGTTAATTTTTCCTCCCAATCATGTGGTTAATCGGATTTTTCCTCCCACAATTTGCAATCAGTCAACTACTGTTACGCCCATGCTGCGAGCGGTGCCTGCGATCATGCTCATGGCAGTTTCAACGCTTGCCGCGTTGAGATCGGGCATCTTTTGCTCTGCAATCTTGCGAACCTGCTCGGACGTTATCGTTGCGACCTTGTTCTTGTTGGGAACACCTGAACCGCTTTCAATGCCGCAAGCCTTTTTGATAAGAACGGCGGCGGGCGGAGTCTTGGTGATGAATGAGAATGTACGGTCTGCGTAAACGGTGATAACAACGGGGATGATAAGACCCATGTCGTTCTTGGTGCGCTCGTTAAATTCCTTTGTGAACGCCATGATGTTAACGCCGTGCTGACCGAGGGCAGGACCTACCGGAGGAGCCGGAGTTGCCTTGCCTGCGGGGATCTGTAACTTAATCAAGCCTACAACTTTCTGTGCCATAACAAAATAACCTCCATAAAATGTGGTGAATTGCGGAGTCTTTCGACCCCTCCCACGAAGCTGTGCCAATCAAGACACAACTGCACCGAAAGGTGCTAAATTTGAAAGGGTTATGACCCTCAAATTACCGTGTTTATTCGGCAAGCTCAACCTGGTCGAGCTCAAGCTCGGCAACGGTTTCTTTGCCAAAGAATGCTGAAACTGTGACCTTGACGATGTTGTTGTCAACGTCAAGCTCGTCAACGATACCCGAAAAGCCTTCGAGATAGCCGTCGATAATCGTGACGGTATCACCTACGCCGTAGGAGACCTCGATGCTTCTCTTTTCGACTCCGAGCCTGATAACTTCTTCGTCGGTAAGAGGGATCGCCTTATTTTCGGGGCCTACAAAGCCCGTAACGCCGCGAATGTTTCTGATAAGAAGCCATGTTTCATCGCTCATTTTGGGGCGATTGTCTTTATCGGGCGTTACCGCTACCTTTACGAGAACATAGCCGGGGAAGAGCTTACGTTCAACCTCTTTTTTCTTTTCGGCATCCGTAACCGTTTCGGTAGGGATTTTGACCTCTAAAATGAGATCTTGCATTTTGCGGTTCTCGGTCATCTTAATAATGCCGTCCGCAACCTTATTTTCATAACCCGAGTAGGTATGAACAACATACCATCTTGTTTCAATAGGCATTGCAGTTCCTCCCGCCCCGTCAGCCGATAAAGAAGCTCTTTATCGCCATCATGGCGGCAGTTGTGGTCGTCTCTGCGCTTGCGTCTGCTTCACTTATGCTTTCGGCGGCTTTTTTGAGCAAGCCGATGATGAAAGCGAGAAGCTGATCAACGCCGAATATCGCCGCGCCGCAAATGATTACGGCAACGAGAACGACGCCTGTTGATTTAAGGACGGTGTTTTTGTCCGGCCAAACAATCTTTTTGATTTCGCCTTTTATGTCTTTCCAGAACTTTTTGAAGGCAGTGCCGGCTCTTTTGAAAATATTGCCGTTCGGATTGGCAGGCTTTTTATCCTTTTTCTTTTCTGCGGCGGCAACCTTTTCTGCTGCTTGGGAAATTTCCTTTTTAGCCATAGGTCGTTCCTCCCGCCTTACTTTGATTCTCTGTGAAGAGTGTGTTTTCTGCAGAAACGGCAGTACTTGTTCATTTCAAGCCTGTCGGGTGAATTCTGCTTGTTTTTCATTGTGTTGTAGTTGCGCTGTTTGCATTCGGTGCAAGCAAGTGTAATCTTAACTCTTTTACCGTTAGCAGCCATGTGCGGCACCTCCATTTATCGGAATTTCAGGCTTCCTGCGAATTTATCAGGCAATTCGCCGAAGCTCAGCCTCCCTCTGCGATTTAAATTCAGGGTGCAAAAAAAGAGCCCTTTTGCAGAGGTAGAATTATGATATCACAATCCCGCCTTGCAGTCAAGCCCTTTTTTGAATTTATTTTCGAAGTTAAAGCAGATATTTTATCAAATCGGCGCCGC
>CAYNUD010000203.1:0-1906 GCA_964400315.1 uncultured Clostridium sp.
GGAAATGATAAACAATGCCGTTGCGGAATCCAAAAAAGCGGCCGTGGACGCAAGAAGCGATATGATAAAGGAGCTTGCCGCTCTCGAAACAATGAAGCAGGAAATTTCAAAGTTCAAGCAGCAGATACTTTCTCAGTATGCGGCTCAGGTCGAGCTTATTCAACAGCTCCCCGAAATCGCTATTGAAGCCGCAGAGGAGGAGCCCTCCGAAACTGTTACCGACAGCGATGTTACCGTTGAGGAAACCGCCGGGGAGGTAACGGAAGAAGTAAACGAGGAAGCCGTTGCCGAAACAGTTGCCGAAGAAGTAACCGCCGAGGAAGAGACGGCCGAAGAAACCGTTGCAGAAGAAGCGGCGGAAGAGGAAGCAACGGCCGAGGTTGAAATCGTTATGGAAAAGACGGAAAGCAACACCGTTACCGTAACGGCAGAAACCGATGATGATTCACTTGATGTTGAAAAGCTTCAGCAGCTTATCGGCGAAAACGAAGATAACGATGCCGAAACCGCAGCCACCGAGGAAGATGAAACCGAGGAGGAAGACGACGATTCAGGTGAATATGTTATACCCGAGATAGATGATGAAGCCGATGATGCCGCTCTTGATGAAAACGCAGACGGCTTTGATAAGGAAAACGAGGCGGAAGACGAGGCTGAGGAAAGCACGGAGGAATCCGCATCTTCCGACGACAAAGAGGGCTTCAAGCTGAGGTTTGAAAACATAGATTCCTATGCCGCTTCCGATTCCGAGGGGAATTATCTTGATGACCTTGATGATGACGACGACCTCGACGATGACGATAACGGCGGACTTGCGGCAAAGCTCAAGGGCTTTTTCAGAAAATAATGAGTGTTGTTATCAGCTTAATTTCAATCGCAATTTTGACGGCGGCGGACCAAATCATCAAGTTTTTTGTTGAGCGTGACCTTCAACCGATAGGGTCGGCGGATTTTATCGACGGTTTTATCGGCTGGAGCTATGTGCGTAACACAGGTGCGGCTTTCGGCAGTTTTTCTCAAAGCACCGCTATGCTTTCCGTTGTTACGGGAGCGGTCATACTTGCAGGCCTTGTGCTCATAGTGACGAAAAAAATCAAATCCAAGTTTTATCTCACTTGTGCGGTTATGATAATATCGGGCGGTCTCGGCAATTTGATTGACAGAATAGCAAAGGGTTATGTTGTTGATTTTATAAACGTCGAATTTACCGATTTTGCGGTGTTCAATTTTGCCGATATTCTTGTAACCTGCGGTTCAATCGCTCTGATGATATATGTCATTGCCGATATGTTCAGAGATCGTAAAAAGAAGGGTGAAAAAAATGAGTGACTTCTTTTTTCGTATTGATTCCGATTTTGCGGGCGAGAGAATAGATAAAACCATATCGGACCTTTGTGCCGATTTCACACGTTCGCATATTCAGCATATTATCGACGGCGGTGAAGTCAAGGTAAACGGAAAGCCGGTTGCCAAATCTTTCAAGCTTTCGGTGGGTGACGAAATCCGCTTTTCAATGCCCGAGCTCAAAACGCTTGAGGCAAAGCCCGAAAACATTCCTCTTGATATTGTTTACGAGGACGGCGACCTGCTAGTTGTCAATAAGCCGAGAGGAATGGTCGTTCATCCTGCGGCGGGTAACTACAACGGAACGCTTGTCAACGCCCTGCTGTACCATTGCGGAAACAGTCTCTCGGGTATCAACGGAGTTATTCGGCCCGGTATTGTTCATCGAATAGACAAAAACACAAGCGGTCTGCTGATGGTTGCGAAGAATGACTTCGCACACGAAAAGCTGGCGGCACAAATCAAGGAGCATAGCTTCAAAAGGCAGTACAGAGCCGTTGTTCACGGACATTTTAAGGAGTCGGGCGGAACGGTTGACGCACCGATCGGCAGAAATCCCAAC
>CAYNUD010000203.1:1916-2243 GCA_964400315.1 uncultured Clostridium sp.
GTTATTCGGCAAAATTCCAAGGATGCCGTTTCTCATTACGAGGTTATCGACCAGAATGAGAAATTTGCATATATTAAGGTTACGCTCGAAACTGGCAGAACTCATCAGATAAGAGTTCATATGGCGTATATCGGCCACCCGGTGGCAGGTGACGATGTTTACGGGCCGAAAAACGGCGTGACCTCTCTGAACGGGCAATGCTTGCACGCAGGCTTGATCGGCTTCAAGCACCCGAGGGACGGGAGATATCTCGAATTCAGCTCGGAGGTGCCTGAGTATTTCAGAGAATTTTTAAAAAAGCAATCACTGTCCGACAGTGATTCAAAC
>CAYNUD010000204.1:0-2230 GCA_964400315.1 uncultured Clostridium sp.
AATCTTTATCCGAGAGAAATAGAGGAGTTTTATCTTACACATTCAAAGGTGAAGGACGTGCAGGTGGTCGGCGTGCCGGACAGCCGATACGGCGAGGAGGCGTGCGCATGGATAATTCTCAAGGACGGCGAAAGCTCGAATGAGAACGAAATGCGTGAATACGGCGATTCGCACATGGCAAAGCACAAGGTGCCGAGGTATTTCATTTTCACGGAAAGTTTCCCGATGAACGCCGCGGGGAAAATCCTCAAATATAAAATGAGAGACGACTCAATCGAGCGATTGGGAATAAAAAAAGCCTGAAAAATTCCGAAAAGGTATTGACATTCGGGCGGCGGTATGCTAAAATGCAGAAAAACTTGAACATAAAAGCTGTGACGAAGACGGATACGGTTGTCTGTTTCCCAGAGAGTCGGGGGCGGTGTGAGCCCGACAAACTAATACCGATATCCCATCACTTCCGAGCCGAAGGTCCGAAAGCCGCAAGGCAGGTAGGCGCCTTCCGTGATTGCTGCGTTAACGCATAAGGCTTGTCGGAGCCTGAGTGGCATGAAATTCATGCAATTTGAGTGGTACCGCGGGTAGATATTTTATCGACTCGTCTCAAAGTTAAATTTGAGACGGGTCTTTTTGTTTTAATGCCCGTCAAAACGGGAGGTATTTTAATGAACACGACAAACACAATGATGCAGCTTACCGAGATTGCCGAAAGAATTAAGGAGCTTCGGGAAATCATGGGCTGGTCGGCTGCCGAAATGGCGGAGAAAACCGAGGTAACGCCCGAAGCATATACGCTTTACGAAAGCGGCAGTGCGGATATACCGTTTACGTTTATTCATAAATGCGCAATTGCTTTTAATGTTGAGCTTACCGAGCTTTTGGAGGGCCGTTCGGCTCATCTTTCGAGCTACACCGTAACGAGAAAGGGCAAGGGTCAGGAAACTGCCAAAGAGGACGGAATCGAGATAATGAACCTTGCGCCGAAATTCCGCGACAAGATAGCACAGCCTTATTGGGTTCATTACGAATATTCGCCCGAGCAACAGAACGCTCCGATACACCTTACCAAGCACAGTGGTCAGGAATTTGACCTTATCCTCAAAGGAAAGCTTAAGGTTCAGGTCGGTGAGCATACCGAAATACTCGGCGAGGGCGACAGCATTTACTATAACAGCTCCACCCCTCACGGAATGATAGCCGTTGACGGCGAGGATTGCTATTTTTGTGCGGTCGTGCTTCCCGGTGACGACAATGTTAAAGAGGAAGCGGTACGCAGCACGATAGTTTCGGCAAAAAGCTCGGAGAAGTTGCTGTGCGAAAAATTCGTCAAGACGTGTGAGGACGAGAACGGCGCACTCAAGAACATTGAATTTGTCAACGAAGAAGAGTTTAATTTCGGATTTGATGTGGTTGACGAGATAGCTAATAAATATCCCGACAAGCTTGCAATGCTTCACCTTGACGTTAACCGCAATGAACGGCGCTTTACGTTTAAGGATATAAAGAAAGCATCAAATCAGTGCGCAAACTATTTCACTTCGTTGGGAATCAAAAAGGGCGACAGAGTAATGCTTGTGCTCAAAAGGCATTATCAGTTCTGGTTCTCGATAGTCGCGCTTCACAAGATAGGAGCAATAGCGATTCCCGCAACAAACCAGCTTAAAGAGCACGATTTTGAATATCGCTTCAATGCCGCGGGCGTGAGCACGATAATCTGCACGGGCGACGGCGATACCGCGGACATTGCGGAGAGCGCGGCTCAAAAGTGCCCGACGGTTAAAAACAAACTCATTGTCGGCAGACAGAAAGACGGCTGGCATGATTTTAATGCGGAATACAAGCTTTTTTCGAGCAAGTATGAGCGCACCGCCGATACCTCCTGCGGCAACGATACGGCGATAATGTTCTTTACCTCGGGAACAACGGGCAATCCCAAAATGGCGGCGCACAAGCACACCTATGCACTCGGACATTTCGTTACGGCAAAGTATTGGCATTGCTGTGAAAGAGACGGCTTGCATCTCACCATTTCCGATACGGGCTGGGGAAAATCGCTTTGGGGTAAGCTTTACGGTCAATGGCTGTGCGAGGGAGCGGTTTTTGTGTACGATTTTGACCGCTTTGATGCTTCGGATATTCTGCCGATGTTCGCAAAATACAATATAACCACCTTCTGCGCACCGCCCACGATGCTCAGAATGCTTATAAAAGAGGACCTTTCAAAATACGA
>CAYNUD010000205.1:0-2217 GCA_964400315.1 uncultured Clostridium sp.
GAAAATTGTCCGCACAGAAAAATCCGAGATCCTCCACTGCGTCGACTACAGCCGATTTACCCGCACCCGACATACCCGTAATTATTAAAAGCTCCATAACTCAAAATCCCCTTTTGTTCGCCTATTTGTTCTTTATCAATCTTACCTCAGGCTCGAGCATTACGCCCTTTTCGGCATAAACCCTTTGCCTTACATACTCAATCAAATCGAGCACATCCTTCGCCGTCGCACCGCCTTTGTTGATGATAAAGCCCGCATGCTTTTCACTGACCTGTGCTCCGCCGACGGAATAGCCCTTAAGCCCACATTCCTCGATAAGTCCGCCCGCAAAATAACCGACGGGGCGCTTAAAAGTGCTGCCCGCACTCGGAAATTCAAGCGGTTGCTTATCCTTTCTGCGTTGTAAAAGATCCTGCATTTTTTCTTTTATTTCTGTCTTGTTGCCCTTTTGGAGCTTTAAATAAAGCTTTGTTATTATAAAGCCGTTGTGCTCATAAGCGCTTGTTCTGTAGCTGAGCTCGAGTTCCTCGCCCTCAAGACTGCCGCAATCGCCGTTCGGCTCGATATGCTCGCATCTAAAAAGCACGTCCTTCATCTCGCCGCCGTATGCACCTGCGTTCATATACGCCGCACCACCCGCACTGCCGGGAATACCGAAAGCAAATTCAAGACCCGTCAAGCTGTTTTCAAGGGCGAAATTACAAACCTTGCTCATCGTTACGCCTGCATCGCAAACAATCGTGTCCTCGTTTTCAAGGCGAATTTCGGCATTATCACGGCACATATTTATAACAACGGTGTCGAGCCCCTCGTCGCAAATGAGCATATTGCTTCCGTTGCCGAGGATAAAGGGCTTGATATTTTCCTTTGAGCACGCTTTAAGAATCAGCTGTAACTGCTCATCGCTCGACGGAGTGAGCATAACAGCGGCATTTCCGCCGATACGAAAGGTAGTATATCGGCTCATGGGAACGTCACGCTCGGCCTTACAGCCGATACTTTTGGCATAATCATAAATCCTGTCGAAATTCATAATGGCTCCTCCGGTTATGATTTAATATATCTTTGATTCTTGCTCTTTGGTTTTTCGGGCAAGGTCATACGAACGAATCCGCTTTCAATAGCGGGATTCAAATAGTTCTTTCGCAAGGCTTCCTTTGATTTCATATTCAGCAACGAAAGAATTTCGTTTGCGCTATAGCTGACGTCACTATCCATAACGTCCAACAGCTTTCTTACGCAATCCGAAGCCGTGTCGTGTGAAGAATACGACGGAACATTGAGAATTTCACTCAAAACACAATTTATTTGCTCCAAAATGAACTCAATAAAAGCCGTACTTTTTCCGTCAACGTGACATTTTGAAATTGCATTGTAATAGCCGTCTTGAAACTTTTCGATTTGGCTTTCAAGCGGTATAAATTCAAAAATGGGATTCCATGCGGTCAGTATTGCCGTATGCCAAAGCCGTGCCATCCTGCCGTTGCCGTCCGTAAACGGGTGAATAAACACAAATTCATAGTGAAAAACCGCTGCCATTATCAACGGGTGAACCTTGTTTTGACAGGATTTCATCCAATTTAACAAGCTTTCCGTTTGTTCGGGAACGAACTTGGCGGGAGGTGCCATAAATATACATTTATCGCCGTTAAAAACACCCTCCTCGCCCTTGCGAAATTCTCCGCTTTCGCTTACAAGATATTTTGTCATAACGCCGTGCATACGCTTCAAATCCGTAACACTGTAAACATCAAATTGTCCTATTTGTTCATATGCGGAATATGCGTTTTTTACTTCTTGAATTTCTCTTTTTTTACCGATTACAAATCGTCCGTCGATTACATCTCGTACCTCGTCCAAGGACAAGGAATTGGCTTCGATCGCAAGCGATGAATAAACAGATTTTATTTTATTGTTTTTGCGCAAATGTGGCTTTGAATCAAGCTTTGCACGTTCCGTTATTTTACCGACCTTTTCCGAAATATCGGCAACAAGCGATATTATTTTATCGGAAAGGTCATATGGTGGAATGTAGCTCATTGTTTTTCACCGCTTACCGTCTTACTTACTATCTTGCTTACTATCTTGCTTACTATCTTGCGTATTATCTTGCTTACTATCTTGCTTATTAAAGCAATGCCGCTCCGATTATGCCCGCATCGTTGCCGAGAACGGCCTTGCAGATTTTTGTCTGCTTTTTGGCATACTTGCTGTAGC
>CAYNUD010000206.1:0-2175 GCA_964400315.1 uncultured Clostridium sp.
CGTTATAGTTATCGAACACAATCTCGATGTAATAAAAACCGCCGACCATATTATCGACCTCGGGCCGGAGGGCGGTGACGGCGGCGGCAGAGTGGTTGCTCAAGGTACGCCCGAAGAGGTCGCAAAATGCAAAAAATCGTATACAGGTAAATATCTGAAAGAGATATTAAACAAGTAATAAAGCGATATGTTTTGAGCCCCGCTCTGCAAATGCAAAGCGGGGCTTCATCTTGTTTGCAACAAATCAATCAGGCTGTAATAATGACAGTACATATCTTACAGCCTATATTTTTTATTTGCAAAGTTCTGCGACAAGAACATCAAGCTGTGCTTCGCTTTCGGCATTAAGAGCCGATTTGATTCTGACAGCGGGTTCAAGAATGTCAATATTCTTACTCTTATCAAATTTATCACGCATGAGCTTTGCGGCAACCGGTGCCCATGAGCCGTTTTCAATAAAGCCTACCGTTCTGTTGCGATAACCTCTCTCGGTAAGCGCATCAATAAAGTGCTTCATAAACGGGAAAATATCCGAGTTATAGGTCGTGGTTGCAAGAACAAGCTTGCCGTAACGGAAAGCATCCTCCACCGCTTCCGCCCAATCCTCCCTTGCAAGATCGCACACTACGACCTTAGGACAACCGTTCGCAGTCAGCTTCTCTTTAAGCATAAGCACCGCTTTTTCGGTGTTCCCGTAAACAGAGGTATAGGCTATCATAACGCCGTCGGATTCAGGCTTGTAGGCTGACCAGATATCATATTTTTCAAGGTAGTGACCGAGATTTTCGGTAAGAACGGGGCCGTGAAGCGGACAAATAATCGAAATGTCGAGTGCAGAAGCTTTTTTCAGAACCGTCTGAACCTGTGCAACGTATTTCCCGACTATTCCGAAATAATAGCGTCTTGCCTCACAATCCCAATCTTCATCGGCATCGAGTGCTCCGAATTTTCCGAACGCATCAGCCGAAAACAGCACCTTATCCGCAGAATCATAGGTGAACATAACCTCGGGCCAATGAACCATGGGAGCAAAAACGAAGCAAAGCTCATGTCTGCCGAGAGAGTGTGTGCCGCCGTCCTCGACAATCAGAACCCTGCCGTCAAAATCGAAATCGAAAAAATTATTCATCATTGCAAGTGTTTTTGAATTTGCAACGACGGTCGCTTCGGGATATGCTTTTAGAAAATTGACGATATTGGCCGAGTGATCCGGCTCCATATGTTGCACAATAAGATAATCCGCTTTCCTTTCGCCGAGCACTGCGGAAACATTTTCGAGCCATTCCTCGGTAAAGCTTGCATCAACGGTATCAAGCACCGCCGTTTTTTCGTCAAGGATGACATATGAATTGTATGCCATACCGTTCGGAACATTAAACTGACCTTCGAAAAGGTCAATATTGCGGTCATTCACACCGACATATTTTATATCATTTGTTATAAACATAATTATCCTCCGTTATTTGTTTTTGAAAATAAAGAGTTTGCTGAATATATAATTCAAGATGACGACGATAATTTGAACTATGAGCTTTGCGATAAAATCATTAAAGCTCAGGAGCGTTACCATAACGAACATCATAACAAGCTCAACGATAAGTGAAAACAGTCTTGCACCGATAAAGCCGAGAAATTCTTTTCCCGCAACGGCAGGCTTCCAGCTCTTTGATTCAAACACAATGAGCTTATTTGTTACAAAAGCAAACACGACCGCAACCGTCCAAGCGATAACCGTTGCATCGAGATAATCCGTTCCGCTTCCAAGCAGTTCAAGCGCTTTATCCCAACCGGCAGAGCCGAAAAGCTTGTTAAACACGCCGTCCCAGCCTATCGAGACAAAAATCCGTTTGAAAATATAAAAGGTTACAAGATTTACGGCGGTGGTCAACACGCCGAAAATTATATATGTCACAATCTCTCTGGTGAAAAATTTATCAATGAGCTTTCCGATAAAGCTGTCTTTTTTGAAGAGTTTGAAAAGCAACTCTCTGATTCTGTCAATCATACACGATACCGTCCGTTCTTTTATTTTGAAAAATTATATCACATTTAAGTCGAATACGCTACATATTATTTATAAATTTTTTAAAATCTCGCTTTTTACGGTCAAATAATCAATAATGTAGGTTTGTCAATGATGTGTTACAAAATCAGAAAAGCTCTCCGTTTTGAATA
>CAYNUD010000207.1:0-2164 GCA_964400315.1 uncultured Clostridium sp.
GATGGTAGCGCGCTTGGTTCGGGACCAAGAGGCCGTGGGTTCAAATCCCGCCACTCCGACCACAACCGGACATCGTTTTTGATACAATGCGTATCAAAGCGGGTGTCCGGTTTTCTGTTTGTTTTTTAAGGATGTTCGCTGTTTTAACGCAGAGGTCGCTTCATTTATCCGAAAGAAATCTTTTATGCCATGCGGGTCTACGCGGCGTAGGTTGCCGTATCCATGGATTCGTGCTATACTGCATATAGAAAGGTTGTGACAAGCATGAATTCTTATGTTACCGGGATGACTATTAAAACGCTGCGGAAAAATCGGGGAATCACACAGACCGCACTGGGTGATTTACTTGGTGTCAGCAGTAAAACCGTCTCCAAATGGGAGACCGCCAAAGGATTGCCGGATATTTCTCTGCTTCAACCGCTTGCCAAAGTTTTGGGGGTATCTGTTATCGAGTTGATGAACGGAGAATACATTATTAATCATAATAAATCTTCTAATATGACGAGAATAAAGTTTTATGTCTGTCCTGTTTGCGGAAATACAATCCAAAGTACAGGAAACGCATTGGTAAGCTGTTGCGGAATTGCTTTACCTGCATTGGAGGCCGAGGAAGCGGATGACGAGCATATTCTTACTGTTGAAGCCGCAGAGGATGAGTTCTTTCTTACGTTCAGGCACCCCATGACAAAAGAACATTATATTTCTTTTGCCGTTTTTGCTACCGCAAACCGTGTCCAAACCGTGAAATTCTATCCGGAAGAAAATGCCGAAACGCATATGAAGCACAGCGGACACGGAACGGTTTATTGGTACTGTAACCAACATGGGCTGTTTAAAAAGAAAATTTAATATTATAGGATAGCGAAAAGTGTTGAACCTTCCGACGGTTGAAAAACTTGCGGATTTGTGTTATGCTGTAATAGTAATTATCTCGGTAATGCAATTATAAATTTCTACGCGAAAGAAATATGTATCGAGGAACTTGGCAATCGGGAGTGACGAAATGTCAAACGAAAGTAAAAAAGATTTCAACGCTATGCTTCAAAACAATAAGGATATGCCGAAAATTCAAATTGTCACCGACCCGAAAACCGTTCAAAAATACGGCGGTGACAGAATGTATTTTGCTCCGCCCGCCGACTATGACAGGGTGATGAAAAATGTCCCTTGCGGTAAGGTGATTACCGTAGGGGATATAAGGGAGTATTTTGCTCAAAAAAACGCTGCGGATTTTACCGAGCCGATGACGGCGGGAATGTTTGTTTGTATTGCGGCATGGGCAAGCGAACAGCGCTCTTCGGATAAAACACCCTATTGGCGAACGCTCAAAACAAACGGAGAGCTCAATGACAAATATCCCGGTGGCGCACTTGCTCAAAAAGAGAAGCTTGAAGCCGAGGGGCACACGATAATTCAAAAGGGACGAAAAGCCGTGCACTATTTTGTAAAGGATTACGAAAAGGTGTTGTTTACGCTTGAATAAGCGCAACGCGGATAAATACATGAACGGATTGATTTTGAACAAAGCACTGTTCGAACGGCATTTCGACACGGAAAAGAATAATACGACACGGAGCGGCAGAGGGATTTTCAGAGAATTTCTCAAGAAAGCAAATACTTATTGACCGATATATTCCGACTTGCCGACAGCTTAACGCACATGACACAAGAAAAACAGCCTAAGTTACTACCCGAAAGGGCAGAGACTTAGGCTTAGATTGTTTTCAAAATGTCGCTGTCAAAAGTACGATTTGTTTCTTGAATATCCGTATTAATTCTTCCGAGGTTTCTTTGCATCCGCCATCCAGCCATGCTTTCAGGACACTGATGGTTACACCGGTGCGGATTGCCATGAAGTATCTTGCGTTGATTTCGTCCATATTCGGAAGCCGACCGTAGGAGGCTTCCAACGCCTTGGCATTTTTCATGTGACAG
This sequence comes from uncultured Clostridium sp., assembly GCA_964400315.1. GTDB lineage: Bacteria > Bacillota > Clostridia > Oscillospirales > Acutalibacteraceae > CAG-177. The sequence continues at coordinate 1,936 of CAYNUD010000207.1, forward strand.
GCATAGATAATATCCTGTCGGTCGATGTCTATAAGTAGCTTCAGAATGTCACTATGCTCGGTCCAGTAAGCAAAATATCCCTGAATTAGTTTCAACTCGTTAGGTGTATCCGTCGGGTGAACAGAATGCAGGGCTTCCCGAAAACACAGGTCGCACCGCCAGAAAAGAATATCTGACAGATTATCAAAACAGCGATAGATCGTTGTCCGTGCCACGCCGGATGCTTTCT
>CAYNUD010000208.1:0-2163 GCA_964400315.1 uncultured Clostridium sp.
TTTCGAATCATGTGCAATCAAAGCAATATTCATATTGTTCCTCCTTACCTTTCTCTTGTCCGCCCGCCGTACACGGACAAATTTCGCCCGTGTACGACTTTTATTTATAATATCAAATCTTGACTGCTATGGCAAGATAATTTAAAGATTTTTTTGAAAATCTTTATTCCTCGCCGCCGTCTTCAGCCGTTGAGACCTCTTCCTCCGCGGGAAGCTCCTGCGTTTGCTCCGATGCGTCTGCCGGAACCGATACCGCCGTTATCAGTCTTTCGCCCTCGCTGACCTTCATTACCCTAACGCCCTTTGAAGGCTTTGCGCACACTCTTACATTGCCGAGTGCGATTCGAATAATAATGCCGTCGGACGAAATAAGCATAAGGTCATCTTCGGGGTCAACAACTTCAATTGCGGCAACATCGCCGTACTTTGCGGTGTGGTAATTCTTTGTTCCCATACCGCCTCTGTTCTGAAGCTTGTAATCCGATATCTCCGAAAGTCTGCCGTATCCGGTTTCGCTGACCGTGAGCACCTTTGTGCCCTCTCTGAGGATATCCATGCCTATAACGCAATCACCCTCTTTGAGCTTGAGAGCCTTAACGCCTCGCGCTGTTCTGCCTATGGAACGTGCATCGTTTTCGTCAAAGGCAATGCACATACCCTTCTTTGTCGCAAGCACAAGCTTTGCCGTGCCGTCGGTGAGCTTAACCCATGCAAGCTCGTCGTCATCATCGAGATTTATGGCAATAACGCCGTTCTTGCGGATATTCTTGTATGCATCGAGCTCGGTACGCTTGATAACACCGTTTCTCGTCACCATACAAAGGTGATAATCACCCTCGCCGAAATCGGGCACTCTTATCATTGAGGAAACCTTTTCCTCCGGCATAAGCGGAAGAAGATTTACAACGTTCATACCCTTGCTTTGGCGTGAACCCTCGGGAATCTCATAGCCCTTAAGCCTGTAGGCTCTGCCCATTGTGGTGAAGAACATAATGTGGTCGTGTGTCGAGCAGGTGAACATTGTCTTAACAACGTCCTCCTCGCGGCGGGTCAAGCCCTTGACGCCCTTACCGCCTCTGCCCTGCTGTTTGTATTCGTCCATGGGTATACGCTTGATATAGCCCATATCGGTGAGTGTGTAAACGCACTGCTCCTCCGGAATAAGGTCCTCGATATCCATTTCGCCGTAAACGTCGGTTATCTCGGTGCGGCGTTCGTCGCCGTATTTATCCCTTATTGCGGCAAGCTCTTCCTTAAGAACGCCCTTGAGCATTTCTTCGCTTGCAAGCAGTTCTCTGTAATAAGCGATACGCTCCTCAAGCTCCTTGTATTCGGCTTCGAGCTTTTCACGGTCAAGGCCCTGAAGCGCTTTAAGTCTCATATCGAGAATTGCCTGCGCCTGAATATCGTCAAGCTCAAAGCGTTTCATCAGGTTTGCCTTTGCATCGTCATAGCTGTTGCGGATAATGCTGATTACCTCGTCGATATTATCCTGCGCTATGATAAGTCCTTCAAGCAAATGAGCCCTTTCGAGAGCCTTACGCAGGTCAAACTGCGTTCTGCGCTTGATTACTTCCTCTTGGAAATTAAGATACTCGTCGAGAACATGGCGCAGTGAAAGTATCTTCGGCTGCTTCTGATTGTCAACCAGAGCAAGCATAATTATCGAAAATGTTGACTGCATTGCGGTCTGCGCAAACAGTTTATTGAGCACGACCTGTGCGTTGGCATCACGCTTGAGCTCAATGACGATACGCATACCGTTTCTGTCGGTTTCGTCTCTCAGGTCGGAAATGCCCTCAATGCGTTTTTCCTTAACCTGATCGGCTATCGCCTTTATAAGCTGGCGCTTTTTGACCATGTAGGGAAGCTCGGTAACAATTATGCGGGTGCGGTTGTCTCTGCCGTACTCCTCAAAATCCGTTTTTGCGCGAACGATTACTTTTCCTCTGCCCGTGGCATACGCCGCTCTTATACCGCTTCTGCCCATTATAATTCCCTTGGTGGGGAAATCGGGGCCCTTGATGTGTTGCATCAAATCCTCAAGAGTTGCATCGGGATTGTCAAGCACGCAAATGCAGGCATTGATAACCTCTTTAAGGTTGTGCGGAGGAATGCTCGTTGCCATACCTACGGCAACACCCGACGAACCGTTAACAAGAA
>CAYNUD010000209.1:0-2043 GCA_964400315.1 uncultured Clostridium sp.
TGCTGTTGCTCGGCGTTATGCCGCTTGCAATGCAGGGCGTGAAAGCCGAAACGGCGGGCAAGAAGATAACCGATTATGCCGTCGGCGACACATTTGAGTTCGGTTATTATCCGCAAAGCAAGGTGACGGACGATAGCATTATCTCCTCGCTCAACGCTCTTGCAGAGGTTGACAATACGAGTGTGGAAACAATCAAAACAAGCACTTCGGTTGCAAGCGGCTGGACTTCCTACGGTTATTACAGCGGCACGGGCACATGGTATGACGGCAAAATGGAAGCAAGCGACTATACGCGCTATATCGATGTTCTTTGCTCCGATGGCAATAAATACAGAGGTGTTGTTTTTGATTCGTACAGGCCCTATTACACCGGAGAGAAATACTCTGTTGCTTCGGGTTCATTTCAACAAGACAACGGCTATAATACAAGCACGGTATACTGGTTCAAATATGAACCTGTAACATGGCGTGTGCTTGACCCCGCAACAGGCTTGGTAATAAGCGAAACGTTGCTTGATGCTCAAGCATTTAACAATTATGTTATCAGAGAAAACAATCAGTATTACGGTGATGCCGATAAATCATACGCTGCCAACAATTACGAATACAGCAGTATCAGAAAATGGCTCGATGACGATTTTAAGAATACGGCTTTCTCGACTTCACAGAAAGACATAATAGCGGCAAAAAATCTCGGAGCGAAAACACCCGACCAAATATATCTGCTTTCTGCCGACGAGGCGGGAAATGCAAGCTACGGCTTAGACAGTAATACGGCACGTGCCGCACAGGGCAGTGATTACGCAAAGAGTCTCGGACTGTGGGTATACGATGGATATTCTCCTTGGATTTTGCGCTCTGTTGGCGCAGCTTTTTCAACCTACAATGATACTATATATAGGGTTCAGAGCAGCGGCATATTTGACAGCTACTTCAGTTCTACTGCCCTTGGTGTCGGCGTTCGTCCCGCTTTAAATTTGAATCCGACTTCCGCAATCGTTCAATCCGATGTTGCCGATACGGGCTATGCGGACTACACGGTTGAAGCCTACACGATGAACACGGACGGCACTTACGAAAAATCGGAGCAGACGAAATCCGCAATGATAAGTGCAAAGGTGACGGCGGAATATACCGTTCCCGACGGCTTCGCACTCAACACCGAAAAGAGCGTAGTTTCGGGCTCCGTCAAGGCGAACAGCTCACTTGTTTTGAAAGTCTATCTCGACAGAAACAAATATACGTTCAAGACCGTTGTTGACAAAACGGAGAACGAGACGGAATATTATTTCGGTCAGGCGATAGCCGCCGTAAGTAACCCGACAAAGACGGGATATAATTTCACCGGCTGGTCACCCGAAATTCCCGCAACCATGCCCTCAAACGCCGTGACCGTGACGGCCGGGTTCAGTGTAAAGGACGGCTACACCGTGACATTTGACACCGACGGCGGCAGTGAAATCAACGCAAAAACAAATGTAAAATGGACGGACAAGGTTCTTAGCGGTGAAACGCCCGTTAAGAAAGGCTACACCTTTACGGGCTGGTATAACGGAATTGACAAGGTTACCGCAGAAACAACCTACGCTTCGCTTGTTGCAAACGACAAGGTTATGAGCGTTGAGCTTAAAGCACTCTGGGTTGATGCGGAGGCTCCCGTGATTTCGGGACTTGAGGCAGGCGCAACCTACTGTGAGGGCAAGACCTTCACCGTTTCGGACAATGTGGGAATAAAGAGCGTCACGGCAAACGGCGTGGGACTTGTTCCCGATGTAGGCGGCAATTACACTCTTGACACGGCAAACGGCGAGGTTACAGTTGTCGTTACCGACCTCGAGGGCAACACGACGAGCATAACCGTAACGGTCAACGAGCACAACTACAAGCTCGGCGAATGCACCGAGTGCGGCAAAACAGACCCCGACATCTGCGGTCTGTTCGAATTCATACTCAGCTTCATCAGATGGATAATAAGAATCATAAAGGATTTTGTTATCTGGGCAAAAGACCTTCCCGCGGCATTCATTGCTATGTTTAAATAAG
>CAYNUD010000210.1:0-1917 GCA_964400315.1 uncultured Clostridium sp.
CAACGTCGGCAGAATTGTACTTCCGATCGAAATGCGCAAGGAGCTTGACCTTGTCGGCGATGACAACAAAATCGAAATCTTCGCAAAAGGCAATGAGCTTGTGCTCAAAAAGTATGTTCCCTCCTGCATTTTCTGCCATTCCGATAAGGATATTGTAGAATTCAACGGTCAGAGAATTTGCAAGGCTTGCGCCCAAAAAATCGCAAAGATCTCCGACTAAGCGCTTATCATTGCACCTAAAGCAATAACAAAGCATACTAAAAAACAGGCAGCCGTCAAAAGCTGCCTGTTTTTTAGTAATGCTTTAGTTTTTAACAATCGAAACAGTGTCGATAATGTCGTTGTTCTCGGTTTCACGAGTGGTTACGGTAAGAGTATCTCCTGCGATATCGATTATGGAATATCCGGGAGTTCTTGTCTGTGACCAAACGTCGCACTGCGGCTCCTTAGCATCCGCATCAACTCCGTTATAGGTGCAGCCGGAAGCGGTGTTGCCCGTGATATAAAGTGTTCCGTCGGGATTGGTGTAAACATTATCTACCGCAACGTCCGAGGTTGCTTTATTGTTCTTGACAATATAAGAACGGCTGTAAAGATGGTCGTGACCGCCTACGCAAAGGTCGATATCGTACTCATCGAGAATCGGAGCGATTGTATATCTCGAAAGATTGTTGAAGAAATCGTCGGAAGCATTTACATCATAGGGGCTGTGGTGCATTGCAACAACTCTCCACTTTGTGTCGGGATATGCTTCGCAAGCAGCCTTGACAATGGCTCTGTGAGTTGCGGGAAGCATAAAGTTGGAATCCAAAACGATAAAGAGAACGTCGTTGTAGAGGAAGTAATATCCGTTACCTGCGGCATCTCTGAGAGGAACAGAGGTCTTTCTGTTCGGGTTATTGTAGTGGCTGAAGAAGTTTGTTGTATAGAATTCATGGTTGCCGATTGCGGCGGCAACGGGATAATTTCTGAGAAGCGGAGCGGACTCGAAAGCGGAGTAATGTGCTTCCGAATACGAATCCTGAACCTGGTCGCCCGTTGCGAGGATGAAGTTGATGTTCTCCTCAGTCTGAGTTGCAAGCTCAAGGGTGTGGTTCCATTCATATGTATCGTGCTGAAGATTTTGCTCATCGGTGTCGTACTTACGGTGACGGCCGACCTGAGCGTCGGTTACAAAAAGAACCTTTGTGGAATCCTCGGATGCGGTTGTGAACGAATAAACATCGCTCCATGCCTTGTCTGCATAATACTTATAATAATAAGTGGTACTTCTTTCAAGGTCGGTTGCGGTAGCCTCGTGAGTGAACTCAAAGAGGAAGACGTTAAAGAAGCTCTTGACCTCGAGATTTTGAGCGTCGCTCATATCCTCGCTCTTGCCTACCATAATTTCCGCCTTAAAGCCGGTGATTGATGATTGCCATGAGAAATTCATTTCGGAATTATCCGTGCCGGGCGTCATAATAATCGAGCCCTTGGAAGCGGCAATCGCCTCCCAATTGTTCTGAATCCACTCCTGCTGCGACTCGATAGCGCCGCTCGAAAAAGTGAACAAACCGATTACGACCGCAAAAGTGAGAATAATTGCGGTGAGCTTTTTTAATTTTTTCATAATTAAGCACCTCCGTTTAAATTATATCACAAATTCCAAAATAATCAATGAAAAAATTATTGACATTTTTTTGTGCAAACTATATAATAATATCAAAGCTTGTGAGGAGGATTAAATGAAAGAGTTTTTAAATGAAGTTTATCGATATTTAATTCCCGCTCTTTGCTTTGTTATTGTTGCGTATTGCGTCAAGCACCTGCTTTCGAGCCGTGCGCCCAAGGTTACGCCCGCTTATTTTTACGATGACAGCCTCAATAAGGAGTATATGATAACAAGCTGGGAAACCTCAATCGGACGAAGCAACGCCT
>CAYNUD010000211.1:0-1917 GCA_964400315.1 uncultured Clostridium sp.
CTGTCTTTCTCACACAGCGGTGCAACGCAAATAAAGTCAAACGGGTCATATTTTTCGGTTATTTCGAGAAACTTATTGCCGTACATAGGCTTTATATCGTTCCCTCTCAATCCCGCACCGTGAAAAAACAAGATAACCGGATACTTTTTATTTACATCGTATCCTTTAGGAAATCTTACTATGTACTGAATATCTTTAAATTTTCTTGTTTCCATAATACTCCTTATCGGCCGGTATAAGAATATACCTCTCCGCATTCAAAATATTTAATCTCTATATCATTAAACCGTTCGCTCAACAGCTCGGATATATAAATCATTCCTGCTCTCTCCGAGCCTACGTGACCAAGTGTAATAACAGCTTTTTTAAAGCCCAGCTCCGCCGCATCGCGCGCATATTCGCACAGAGACCACTCACAGACTTCACCGCCTATAAGCACCTCACAGCCGTCGTTCTTCAGCTCGTCAAGCAATCCGCCGGGTGCGCCGAACATACAAGATATATTACCTATCGGCGTATCTGCATTGCCCGATATGCGAACATGCTTTATGTCCAGCCTTTTTTCGATAAGTATCGCAAGTTCTCTTGCCGTCATTTTTTCTTTCAATTTGATACGGACAAGATCAAAAGTATCGGTATATTCAATATCACCGTCAAGTCCCATATATTTTAGCTCACCCGCCGCAATCATATCGGGACGCGTGTAATGAGGATGATCGTGAAATCGGTACACCGCAATGCCGCTTTTCTCAAGCAATTCCCTTTTTGCACATTCAATCTTATCCTGCGAATGAACATCGTGGTGATTGTAGTAAAGCGGTTCATGGACTATCAGCAGCTCTGCGCCCCATTTTTTAGCTTTCTTTATTACTGTCGGAGTGGCAAACATTGCCACTCCAATCTTTTTTATGTCAATGTACGAAGAACCGCTTTTAAAATTATCGCATGTCTTTTCGTAATCCTGCCTAAAGGAAAATGAGCAAAGCCACTGTATAATTTCTTCACATTTCATAAACGCCTCACTTCAGATAACCGAGGATATCAAGCCAAACAAGGACATGCGAAGCAAAGCCGTGGTTGCAGCTTGCACTTTCTTTTTCATGCTCCCAAAGCGTACCCGTGCGCTTTGCCATATAATCAAAATATCCGCGTATATTTTCTTCGAGCTTATCGTAAATACCTGCCCGTGCAAGCAAATCAAGTCGGAGATAATTTCCGATAAATGCATTGGAAAAGTAAACACTTTCCCACTTATTGTCTGTCTTTCGTTCCGGTCCGAAATCATTGACCATAGTATTCCACAGCTCGCCGTCCTCTTTTATGCTTGCCACACCCGTAAAGAAAGCATAATACTGACAAGTCTCGGTTATCTCACCCGAAAGCACAGCCTCGCCGTTCTCGTTGTAAACCGAATTTTCGCAGAAGAACATTCCCGTTTTGCTTTTTTCGCGTATAACGGCACGAAGCTTTTCGGCTTCCTGTCTGAAGCGTTCGTCGCCGTAGAGCTCGTACATAGTCATCTTAAACTTAAAGTAGAGCATATTTGTGGGGTAATTTATGTCCTGAACAAGATCGTTGCAGCGCGACCATTCGACAAATATCCAGCCCTCAAGCTTATCAAGCAGTCCGTCGGCATTTTCACAGCTCTTGAAAAATTTTGCCAAACGCTCCATGTGTCCGCGCGCCTCATCGATAAGCGCTCTGTCACCCGTTCTGTTCAGATACTCCCTGAGCTCAAGCAAATACCACATTGCCCAGTTGGGAATGTAATTGGGATTTCTGAAGTCGGCGGGATAGCACATGGAAAGCATTCCGTCCGGAAGTCCGACGTGCCGCTCCTCCATCAAAAAGTTTGAAAGAAAGCATTTTTCCACCGTGCTCTTACCGGTCATAAGACCTTCAACCCGCGATGTGAAA
>CAYNUD010000212.1:0-1907 GCA_964400315.1 uncultured Clostridium sp.
CTTGATTCGGCATCAAGCGCGATTACTTCGTCAACAAGAGGGAGCTTTTTGTCTTGAAATTTCTTTTGTATATTTTCCTTTACGATATCTGGATTTTCTCTTAAAAATCTTATGTCTAACATTTTATCACTCCTGAGTTTTTATGTCCCGTCCTCATTCCGATTTGAGGAGGAAATCAATTGCACCCGCAATATATTTGTCGTCGGTCAGCTCAACCGCACCTTTGTCAACGAGAGAAGCGTTTTTCGTATCGAGCGGAAGCCTTGCCAGAACGGGAACGCCGAGCTCCTTTGCAACTTTTTCAATGTGGCTTTCACCGAAAATGGCGAACTCTTTACCGCAATCGGGGCATACGGCATAGCTCATGTTTTCAACGAGTCCGAGAACCGGTATATTCATCAGCTTGGCCATGTTGTATGCCTTTTTAACAATCATCGTTACAAGCTCCTGCGGAGTTGTGACAATAACGATGCCGTCAACGGGAAGATTTTGAAATACCGTGAGGGGAACATCGCCTGTTCCGGGAGGCATATCGACAAACATATAATCAACATCGCCCCAAGCAACGTCCTTCCAAAATTGCTGAATTACTCCCGAAATGACGGGGCCTCTCCAAACCACCGGAGAATCTTCGCTTTCGAGAAGAAGATTTACCGACATTATTTTGATGCCCGTTTTGCTTTCTTCGGGCAAAAGACCCGTTTCATCGGCCTTTGCTCTGCCCTTTATTCCGAATGATCTCGGGATTGACGGACCCGTAACATCGGCATCAAGCACGGCACACGATTTCCCTCTTGCCTGCATTGCACTTGCAAGCATTGAAGTGACGAGCGATTTGCCTACGCCGCCTTTACCGCTGACTACGGCAATTACCTTGCCGACGTTACTGAACGGACCGCAGGGGATTCTGAGGTCCTGCGCTTCCTTTGAGGAGCAATTGCTTGAACAGGTTGAGCAATTGCCGCTGCATGATTCACTCATGTTTTTATCTCCATTCATTTTAGAATATAATATACTGTCTGAGCCGTCAAATATATGAGCGGCATATGAACTATATAGATGATAAGCGCTTTTCTGCCGAGAAAGGACAGGAAAAGATTTCGCTTTTTATAAAGCGTTTCGGGAAAGCCGCGTTTGAGAAAATATCTTCCGATAAAATATCCGAAAAGAAAAATAAAGAAATTCGGCAGAAGAGGGAAATAATCGCCGGAATAAAAGGACGGTGAATAAATACCGAAAGGCATGAGCAGATTTGTGCCGTAAAGCGCATCGGGAAGTTGAAAATGTATAAGCTCTCCGTAACTCAAAACCCTGTTTTCGATTCCACTTGTGAGAGGATACAAAACCGCACATAAAAGAATACCGGCAAACGGGGTTGTTCTTTCAAGCGGTTTTTTCAGCAGTACGCAAAGAAGAATCGACACCGAAAGAAAATGAAGTATGCCAAAGTATATTTCCATGTCTTCAAATCCGAAAGCGGGGAGAATTAAAGCGGAAACAAGCGTAAAGCCTGCCGCAACCGTGAGCAACCGCAATCCGCGCTTAAGATTATTCCTTGATAAACTGCACGAAATCCCGCAAAGTGAAATGAATATTGCGGCGAAAAACGGCTGTATAGGTTCGAAAAAATCAAAAAGCGCTTTTGCCTGTGATATTCCGAACATTGAATACAGTATGAAAAACGAATGATAAAAAACCATACAGAAAACCGCAAGCCCTCTTAGTTCGTCAAGAAAATGTATTCTGTTTTCCGGAGAACTGTTTTTTATCATTTCGATTACCTCACTAAAGTATTATTTTAACATATCACAAAGAAAATGCAAGGGTTTATTGATTATTTGACCGTAAAAAGCTGTAGGTTTACAATAGATGTGTTACAGAAAGTAAAAAAAGAGTGACGAAAGGAA
>CAYNUD010000213.1:0-1885 GCA_964400315.1 uncultured Clostridium sp.
TCGATCGGATGCTCTTGAAGGTGCTTTGATAAAAACAATCGTATTTATTCCATGCACAGTAAAAGCGAGGTGAAAATTCACCTCGCTTTTGTCTTTATCCTTCAAACGTAAATTTATCCCAAGGAATATTGACGGCCTTTCTTTGTGTGATTATTTCATCAATGTGCATAAGCAGTGGGAAATCCTCTGCGTTTACAAGACCCTTCTGCGCTTTTGTTTTTATAGCCCTTGCCACACGTTCGGTCACCACGAGCGACTCTAAGGTTACCCCCTTCAGCTCCGCTTTTGCTTCATCGATATTCAGTCCGCGACCAAGCAAAATGCCGACAAGCCGAGTTCTGCCTCCGTATACCGTTACATAAAGGTCACCGGCACCGAGCACAAGACTATCAAGATCGCCTGCGCCCTGTAGTGCCAACAGCTTATGCATTTCTCTTACCGATTGGCCGAAAATTGCCGCTTGAGAATTGAAATGCAGCTCGCTGTCAATGCCAAATTCCTTTTGATTTAAGCCGATGGTAAGCGCAATGCCCAAGGCGTAACCGTTTTTCAACGCCACTGCATTCTCTACACCGACAATATTGGTGGACAGGCTGATGTGATAATAGTCGGTGGCCATTGCGGATCGGATCATTTTGAGTATTTGCATATCTCGGCCGCAGAAGGTTACCTCGGTTTGGTCGTGAGCAACCAGCTCATAGCTGGTGCAGGGTCCGCCGATGGCGTTCAGCGGAATATTTTTGCCAAGAGAATGGAGCTTTTCCTGCCAAATATCGAGATAGGTAAGCAAGCCGCCGTCCGATGTGTTCATAAGCCCCTTTGTTACCGAGATAACAGGCACATTTTCCTTCAGCTTCGGCAAGATTTCATCTCTGAACCATTCTACGCCAAAGCTGCTTACTCCGCAGATGATAAAATCCGCACCGCTGATCGCCTCGGTCAATTCTTCAATTTGATAATACGTAATGCCTTCGGGAAAATCCTTGTTGAATTTCGGATGGCGGTTTGTGTGCTTGCAATTTTCAATAATTTCTCTGTCTAAGTGGGTGCCGACAAGACGAACCTCGTTTCCGTTTTCCTTTGCGGGAAAGGCAAGAACTGAGCCCATCATACCGGCACCGATTATGGTAATCGTTTTCATGATTTGACACCCCTTCGATTATGTGCTATCATTGTACAAAATTAACATATATGTGTCAACAAGTGTCCGAAATGATGATAATCAATCACATTTGAATACTTTTTAGAACAGAGAGGAACAGATATGCTCAAAAAAGAAAGACAGGATACGATACTGGCGGTCATCAAAGAGCGAAAATATTGCACGGTAAATTTTTTGTCCGGGCGGTTGTTCGTTGCTCCCATAACCATTCGACGCGATTTAGCAGAAATGGAAGTGGCGGGGCTGGTCACCAGGTGCTACGGCGGAGCAACCGTTCCCGAATATGAAAATCGAGAGGTTCCGTTTGAAATAAGAGATAAAAACAATTTTTCCACGAAGGAGGAGATTGCCAAAAGAGCCTCAAAGCTGATAAGAGATGGTGATGTTCTGTTTTTGGATGCATCCTCAACGGTTAGCCATATCACAAAATACCTCTCCCCGGAGCAGAATTTAACCGTTATAACGAACAGCACATTGGTTGCGGAAACGCTAAAGGAAAAGCACATCAGCTGTTATCTGACGGGCGGAAGGTCGATAGAAAATTCGTATGCATTGGTAGGGAGCACTGCCGAGCAAACCTTGTCGGGGCTTTGTGCAAATATTTGCTTTTTTTCGGCGCAGGGCATTGATGAGGATGGCGTTATTTCCGACCATTCCGAAGCCGAAACCTCGCTTAGAAAAACGATGATCAAGCATTCCAAAAAACAGTTTTTTCTTTTCGAC
>CAYNUD010000214.1:0-1877 GCA_964400315.1 uncultured Clostridium sp.
TTTGTGCAAATTTTATAAAAACTCTCGACAAATCAAAAATTATATGTTAATATGTTCAAAACAGTTTGCACCGACAGGTGTAAAAACTAAACGGAGGTGAAGCTCTTGGCAAATTGCCCCAAATGCAATCATCATCTGCGTGTTTTGGACTGGAAGCAAAAATGCCCGTATTGCGGAGCGAATATTGTACTTTACGACTTGCAGGAACGCCTTATGGCGGATGCGGATGTGGCCGAGGTACAGAATTACCATTTCCAGAAGAAAATCGACAGACTGAAGGCTTCTTTCGCCGGCTCAAAGCTTGCGATAGTGAGAATTTTTACAAGCGTGTTACCGATAGCGGCACTGTTTTTACCGCTTGTAAATGCTCAATTTTCCTATCCGATGCCCGACAAGAGCGGGAATATAGATGCGCTGAAAATTTATAAAATGTTTGATAAAATTGATTTCGGCGCATTGCTTGGCACTTTCTCCGACGGCGGCGCTCCGTTCGTGATTTCGGCGGTGCTTTTACTGCTCGGAATAGTGCTCCTGCTTCTTCATATTGTGCTTCTTACACTTGCATGCTCACCAAAGGGCAAGGTGCGTAATTATACTCTCGATATAATGATGCTGGTGTTTGCAATCGCTTCGGCGGTATGCTTTGCCGTGATGCCCGAGGGCTCGTTTGCTTACGGCTCTCTCGGTATCGGAACATATTTGTATATAGCGTTGCTGATTGTGAATTTTGCCGTTGATATCGCTGTTTTTAAGCAGGGTATTGAGGTGCATCATAAGCAGTGCTATGTCGGCGGTATTCCCATTGAAGAATATTTTGAAATGGTCGAAAAGGGGACTCCGCACGAGGAAATAAGACAGGAAATGTATCGCCGCTTAACCGAATTGCAAAGGCAAAAGGATGCCGAAATTGCCGAAGCGGAAAGAAAGCGTGCGGAAAGTGAAGCGAAAGAGGAGGCGAAGGTTAAATGAGCGAAACAGCAGAAAATATCCGTGAGATAGATGAAGCGACTGCCAATTTGGACTCTCCCGCTTATATGAACCGCCTTTTCTGTTCCACAAAGGAAAGGGTTGCCTACATAGTCAAGACCGCCGTGGGCGGTATGGGACTCGGCAAATATGATGTCAGCTCCGATTTCTATATGTATAAGCTTTGCGGAATAAGTCCCACGGGTCTTGCAAAGGCGAATGTCGGACTTGGCATTTACGACATGGTGAATGACCCTCTTTCGGCTGCGATTATTGATAATATGCGTTCCCGTTGGGGTAAATTCAAGCCTTTCCAGTTCCTTTCATTGCTTCCGAATTTGATAATCGGATTTTTCCAGTGTATATTCCCGCTTATCATACTCAGCAACGGCTGGGGCGACAACACAAAGCTTTGGGTTTGGATGGCTGTTTCATACACGAGCGAAACCATCGGTGCGTTTTTCGGAGGCGGCGGATATATCGACAATGTATTTACCCCGAATCCCAACGAACGGTCAAAATTGCTTCTTGCGGCAAAATTTGTTTCCGAGCTCGGGTCGAAATTTCCGAGTCAGCTTGCGGGTGTAATTTTCGACCTTATCGAAAACGGCAAGCTTGACCTTAATATCGTCAAAGCGTTTGTCGTTATGAAGGTATTTTGGTGGGTCGTTTCCAACGTGCCTAACATTTGGTGGGTGCTTGTCAGCAAAGAGCGTGTTCCTCAATCAGAAAAGCCGCCTCACCCCGTCAAGGGCTTCTTGGCAGTATTCAAAAACAGACCGCTTCTCGTTTATACTCTTTCCGGCTTTATTGACGGTATAGATGTCGGAACGAGCGAATCCCTTTATTATTCCGACGTTTTGAAGTTTAACTCCATAGGCGTTGTCGGCGGAATTGCGGGTATGCCCATT
>CAYNUD010000215.1:0-1842 GCA_964400315.1 uncultured Clostridium sp.
CCCTGAGGTGGAGCAAGGCATAGTTTCATTGTTTAAATTTAATTTCATCTGAGTTTTTGAAAATCCATAAAATCACGCGGAAATTAGCGGTGTGTTGTTGCCGCTCTTGTATATTGTAATACAAAAAACACGGAAGAAACCGTTTTTGGCATCTTCCGTGTTTTTAGTATGAAATTTAATCCGTATATGCTGTATAAAGTCTGCCGAATTTATATTCTTCGGGTTCTCTGAACTGTGAGGAACGGTAAACGCTCAGCACCATACCGATTGCAATATAGATACAAAGGTTTGACGAACCGCCGGCACTCATAAACGGAAGCGTGATTCCGATAACCGGCAGAAGCTTAAGACACATTCCGACGTTGACAAGCACCTGCGTAATTATCATAACCGAAACGGCACTGCAAATAAGCTTACCCGTGAGCGAAATCGCGTGCTTTCCCGTGATAAGGATTTTTATCGCAATCGCAAGCAAAAGGCAGAGAACGCCGATACAGCCGATAAATCCGAGTTCTTCGCCGACAACGCTGAATATCATATCGTTTTCACTCTCGGGAACAAGTCCGTTTTGGGTATATGTGCCGTTGAAAAGTCCTGTGCCGAGAGCTCTGCCCGAGCTGATTGCATTCATTCCGCGTTCCTGCTGAAAAATTATTTCGTTATAAGTTGCCTTTGTAAGCGAATCGGGTGAGTAAATCGCCATAAATCTCTGCTTCTGAAAATCCGAAAGAACCTCGAACCAAGCTATAGGAGCAAGCAATGCGACAGCACCGATGCCGAAAAGAAAATATCGCAGTTGTAAACCCGCCATAAAAAGCATACCGACGGTGATAAACATAAAAACAAGAGCCGAGCCCATATCACCCGTGAGCACAACAAGACCTACGGCAATCAATGCGTGAATTCCGAGCAGAAGAACATTTTTTATTTTGTTGATTTCGCTCTTAACATAATCAAGATGCACCGAAAATGTAATTATAAATCCTATTTTCAGTAATTCGGACGGCTGAAAATAAAAACTGCCGAATTTAATCCACGAAATAGCGTCGTCACGGCCCTCGGGGGAACTGCCTATGAAAAACAGCGACAGCATCAAACCAAGACACACAACCGCAATTATCGGCCAAAGCCGTGCGACAGCCTCATAGTCGAAATTCGAAATGA
Source organism: uncultured Clostridium sp. (assembly GCA_964400315.1). GTDB lineage: Bacteria > Bacillota > Clostridia > Oscillospirales > Acutalibacteraceae > CAG-177. The sequence continues at coordinate 1,165 of CAYNUD010000215.1, forward strand.
CGAGGGAAATAAAAATTCCGAGCACGACCGCCAAAAACATTGTCCTTGCGTCACGGGAAATAATTTGTCCCTCGGTGAGGTTAACTCTTGTTGCACTGTATACCATAACAATTCCAATTGAAGAAAGCAGGATACAAAGCCCAAGTAATATTTTGTCTGTCCCTTTGATAAAATCCTTTATCCAATAAATTACTTTTCCCACGTTTTGACCTCCGAAAAAGCATAAATATATCTGAATTTATTATATATGCTATCGGATTATTTTGCAAGTTTTATTTGACAATAAATATATGTGTGTTATAATATTACAGAAAATCAATGACCGAGCTTCGACTGTTTATGTCTTAACCTGACGCCGATCATTTATGATGCGAAAGCAAGGCTCGGTCTGTTTTATCTGAGAGAAAGTCCGACTGACTTAAAGAAAGGAAGAAAGCTATGTCAATTTACAATCCCAAATCACTCAAAGCCGAGGAATTTATCAGCCACGATGAAATCCTCGCAACAATCGAATACGCAGAGCAGAATAAGCACAATGTTGAGCTTATCGACTCTCTGCTCGAAAAAGCACGCCCCCAAAAGACCGAAAACGGCGTTACCTGTGCAGGTCTTACCCACCGTGAGGCGTCCGTTTTGCTTGCTTGCGACATTCCCGAAAAGATTGAAGAAATGTATAAG
>CAYNUD010000216.1:0-1766 GCA_964400315.1 uncultured Clostridium sp.
CAGTTTTGGGCTCCCTCTGACGAGGGAGCTGTCACGGAGTGACTGAGGGAGAGACAATTTTGCGAATTTACAGCAAAATTTAATTGTTTATCCTTTCTCTCCTTCCGTCTTTTGCTTCGCAAAATCCACCTTCCTCGTCAGAGGGAGGCAAGCTCTACTGTCACATTCGAGTTAACAGGAAGCCTAAAAACCCTTTCGTCACGGCTACGCCGTGCCACTTTCCCTAAGAGGGACAGCTAATTTTCCATTTCCGCCACCGGCGGCACTTCGGTGCTTCGCCCCTAAAGGGACAGCCAATTTCAACTGCAACTCGAAAGGAAATCAATCTCCGAGGCTTCCCTCGGCGGATAAAAAATTATCCGAGACTCAATTGAGAGCCTCGGATTTTTTATTACAGTCTTTTTTCGTCCTCTTTTCTCTCTTTTCGTTTTTTGAGGATTAGCGAAATGCCTGTGCCGATACCGCCGCCCAAGGCTGTACCGATAAGGAGAAACAGCCACCAAGGGCTTGATTTTTCTTCTTCTTTTTCGCCGCTTGAAGCAAGCGTGACCTTTTCGCGGATAACGCTTGAAACCGCAACGCTTTCTTCAAATTTTTGACCGTTATCGTCCTCGTATGAGATAAGGAGCGTGCCGCTTATTTCGCCGAGTGCATCGCTGTCGGGCAATACGGTTACCGAGCCGTTCTTGCTTTCGCCGGGCTCGATTGTGCCGACCAATACCGAACCGCCCGTGTTGATTTTTTCAACGTCAAAACGCATTATACAGTTGTATATAACGCTTTTTCCCGTGTTCATAAAGGTAACGCTTATTGATGAAGCATCGCCTTGAACGAGCTTTGTCGGAAGTGCCGCACCGCTGTATTCGAGCGAAGCGGGCTGTCTGACGGATATGCGAATTGTGTCGGTCGAGGTGCTTACCGTACCGTCATCGCTTTCGTATTCGGCGGTAACGGCGACTTCGTGCTCGCCCGATTTTGCGGTGTTTGCGGCGGTGACGGGGATTTTCCATTCGTATTCGCAATTCGCACCGATGGATTTTATGAATATGGAGCCCGTTCCCTCGAAAATCAGCTCGCCCGAGGCTTCGGCAATTGACAGCTTAATGCTTTTCATTGCTTTTGATGAGCTTGTATTCTTGATTTTTACGGTGACGGTGCGGCTTTCTCCGGGAATAACACAGCCGCTTTCAACGCCGTAATCCGTTACCATGGCACGGGGCAGGGAGCCCTCGGGCGTTTTTTCGCTTTCGGCTTTGCCCTTTACGGCTATGTTTATAACCTCCGCACAGCTTGCACCTTGACCGTCCTCGGAGGAATAATCCATGGACAGGGTGACACAGTGATTGCCGCTTGAAGCGTCGGACAACACGTTGACATTCATTGTCCATTCCGTTTCTCTGCCCGCCCTTATTTCACGAATATATCCCGAACCGTTTTTGGTTATGCCGCCCTGTGCATCGCTGACGGCAATGCGTATATCCTCGGCGGAGACGGTACGGCTCATATTTTTAATTTTTACCGTAACCTTTGCGCTTTCACCCGCATTGAGACTGCCGTTCGGAACAGAAATTCCCGTTACTATCAGCTTCGGAACGGGCTCGGGTGTTTCCTCGGCGGCAAAGGCAGGGCAGGGGGAAAGTAAAAAGCAAAATGCAAGAAATGCCGAAAATAATTTTTTCATATGTTACAGCTCCCTTATGTTTTCAACAATGCTGTATTTCATCAGCTTTTTCACTTTTGAATGCAGGTTAATACTGCAAAGCGCA
>CAYNUD010000217.1:0-1736 GCA_964400315.1 uncultured Clostridium sp.
CTCAAGACAGAGCTGCAAAGCCTGCTGAACGTATCGAAATAATACATTGAATACTCCGCAACGGAAACCGACATATTGCCGACCTTCAACGCAACTCCGCTGTTTTTGCACGCCGCCTCGCTGTCCGCTTCCGCCTGCAAAAGAACCTGCACTATCTCGGTGGGCATACGGCAGCCTTTATATTCCGAATATGAATACTGCTCATTTTCCTTTGCCGCAACCGTCGGCGGCGTTTCTACCTGTTCCGGCTTAACGTCCTTTCCGAAAACGAATATTCCCGTTACTGCCGCCGCCACCGTCAAAGCCGCCGCTATACAAATAACCGCTATCTTTTTACCCGCAAATTTCTTTTCTTCGGAAGCGGCAACCGATTCACGGGCATTCCTCTTCCGCTTACTTCTGCTGCTCATGCGGAATCCTCCTTAATTTTGCTTACGTACTACCTTATATTCGTCATAGGCATTAAAATACGGACACTCAAACGAACCTCCCTGCATAAAACGGTACAGCTCGTCCTCATCGAGATTTACAAGGCACTCGTAGCATTCGTATTCTTCATTATAGTCATAATAAGCGCAGTTATCGCAAATTGATGAACCTGACATTTCGCTCCTCCGTCAATAAATCGGAATTATAATTTCTTTTTCTGTTTTGTCAACGCCGTCAAGACCCATCTCTCTGAGATGCGGTCCGAAAAGCATTCCGGGTGCCCTGCCGGACGGATAAAGGTCAAGCAGGGGTGCCATAACAAACGCTCTTTCAAGTGCTCTCGGATGCGGCAAAGTCATGTCGTAGCTCTCGCTCTTGAAATTCTCATAAAGAATTAGGTCAAGGTCGATTATTCTCGGACCGTTCTTTTCCACTCTCTTTCTGCCCATTGCCGCCTCAATACCGAGACATCCGCCCAGAAGCATTGCAGGCGAAATGCTCGCCTCAACAAGAAGAGCCGCATTATAAAAACGCTCCTGATCTTCCTTGCCGACAGGATCGGTCTCATAAACCGATGAAGCTTTGATTATTTTAACTCCGGGGAGCTTCGCCACCGCTCTGACAGCGGCATTGATGTTCTCTATTCTGTTGCCCATGTTCGAGCCGAGCGCAATTACCGCTTCACTCATTTTATAACCGCCTTTCGCTCTCTGTATATTTCAACGCCCGCATACTCGAAATCCGCTTTTATCGGAGCTTCGGGCTTTTTCAGCAATACCCGTATGCTTTCTATTTTGTCAAATTCCCGCAAAAGTCCGCAGGCAACACGCTGTGCCGCCCTTTCGATAAGGTCATCCTTTTGCGAGGTGAAAATCGCCGTTGCGCGCTTGATTATTTTTGCATAGCTAACCGTATCGTCAACACAGTCGGTTTCACACGGCTTGTCGAGATTGAGATACGCGTCAATGTCGAGAATGAAATTCTGACCGTCGATTTTTTCCTCGGGATTCACACCGTGATATGCGAAAATTTTAAGTCCTTTAACTTTAATTGTGTCCATTCGGTTCTCCTCTGTATATTCTGTCTGCCGTGCGTGCCGCCTGAACGGCGCCTCGAACATCGTGAACCCGTATTATATCCGCGCCGCCGGCAATTGCCGCAGTATCGACCGCAACCGTTCCGCTGTCGCGCATGGAACTGCCCGTTTCTCCGCTTGCTTCGCCGATAAATCTTTTTCTCGATGCGGCAAAAAGCACTCACGGTGCAAAAAAGAGCAGTTTTAATTCGCTTGATGAGATAAATCGCTT
>CAYNUD010000218.1:0-1700 GCA_964400315.1 uncultured Clostridium sp.
GATTATTTCGTTATAGCTCGCTTTTGTCAGCGAATCGGGTGCGTAAATTGCCATAAATCTCTGTTTTTGGAAATCCGAAAGCACCTCAAACCAAGCTATCGGGGCAAGCAGTGCAACGGCGCCGAGGCCGAAAACGAAATATCTCAGCTGTAAGCCCGCCATGAAAAGCATACCCACGGTGATGAACATAAAGACAAGAGCCGAGCCCATATCACCTGTGAGAACAACAAGACCGATGGCAATCAATGCGTGAATTCCGAGCAAAATGACGTTCTTAAGCTTGTTGATTTCGCTTTTGACATTGTCAAGATGAACCGAAAAGGTTATTATAAAGCCGATTTTCAGCAGTTCCGACGGCTGAAAATAGAAGCCGCCGAATTTGATCCACGAAATAGCGTCGTCACGACCCTCGGGTGAGCTGCCTATAAAAAACAGCGACAGCATAAGTCCTAAGCACACGACGGCGATTATCGGCCAAAGCCGTGTGACCGCCTCGTAATCGAAATACGAAATCACAAGCGACATGAATATGCCGAGTACGACCGCCAAAAACATGGTTCTTGCATCACGGGAAATGATTTGTCCCTCGGTGAGATTGACCCTTGTTGCGCTGTATACCATGACAATTCCTATTGAGGAAATCAGCATACAAAGCCCAAGTAATATTTTGTCTGTTCCTTTGATAAAATCCTTTATCCAATAAATTACTTTTCCCACGCTTTAACCTCCGAAAAGTCGAAATAATCCTAATTTATTATATATGCAATCGGATTATTTTGCAAGTTTTATTTGACAAAAAATATAAGTATGGTATAATATAAAGAAAATCTGAGAGAAAGTTATCTGACTTAAAGAAAGGAAAATCGTTATGTCAAATTACAACCCCAAATCACTCAAAGCCGAGGAATTTATCAGCCATGATGAAATCCTCGCAACAATCGAATACGCCGAGCAGAATAAGCACAATGTTGAGCTTATTGACTCCTTGCTCGAAAAGGCACGCCCCAAAAAGAATGAAAACGGCGTTACCTGTGCCGGTCTTACCCACCGTGAGGCGTCGGTTTTGCTTGCTTGCGACATTCCGGAAAAGATTGAAGAAATGTATAAGCTCGCAAACGAAATCAAGCTTGCTTTTTACGGCAACAGAATTGTTATGTTCGCTCCGCTGTATCTTTCCAATTATTGTGTAAACGGCTGTGTTTATTGCCCGTATCATATGAAAAATAAGCATATTGCAAGAAAGAAGCTCACTCAGGAGGAGGTTCGCAACGAGGTTATTGCCCTTCAGGATATGGGTCACAAGCGACTTGCGATTGAAGCGGGTGAGGATCCCGTTAATAATCCGATTGAGTATATCCTCGAATGTATCAAGACAATTTATTCCGTTCATCACAAAAACGGCGATATCAGACGAGTTAACGTCAATATTGCCGCAACAACCGTTGAAAATTACAGAAAGCTTAAAGATGCCGGAATCGGTACATATATTCTTTTCCAGGAAACCTACAAAAAAAAGAGCTATCTTGAGCTCCATCCGACGGGACCCAAGCACGATTATGATTACCACACGGAGGCAATGGACAGAGCTATGGAGGGCGGCATCGACGATGTCGGTCTTGGCGTTCTGTTCGGTCTTGAGGGCTACAAATACGAATTTGCGGGTCTTTTGATGCACGCAGAGCACCTTGAAGCCGTTCACG
>CAYNUD010000219.1:0-1675 GCA_964400315.1 uncultured Clostridium sp.
TGTTTCGGCAGACGGCAGCTTCACATTCAACCGCGAAGACGCTACAATAACAGCTGACGGCGACAACGAGGTTTGGAACATCGATGTTCCCGTAACCGCTGAGGTTGCAGAGTACACAGTATACGCTAAGTACGGCGATGATTTCGGCGAGGACGGCGTTGCTCTTAAGATTGAAGCTGTTCAGGGCGCTGACCTCAGCATCCACTCAGTTACAATCTCCGATATGATCGGTTCAACAAAGGGCGGCAAGATTTATGCCGGCAGACATGACGTCGTTGTAAGAACAAGCCTTGATGTTTACAAGGTTCAGTTCGTAGACCCGAAGGGCAACACCGTTACATATGACAAGGTTCACAGCCAGCCTGTTGTTGACGGCGATGAGCTCGTTTGGACTCTCAACTATAACTTCGGTTCACTCGGTAATTTCGTTTACCAGTTCAGAACACGTTCAATCAATTCGACATTTGCTCTCACAGGCGAAAGCATTTCCGGTAGAGTAATGTACTAATCTTAAATTTCACGGCTCCGTACTTCGGTACGGAGCCTTTTCTTGTCGGTTTGAACGGCCGATGAAATTGACTTTGAAACCGCAGAGCATAGGGCGCAATGCGGGTATGCAACCTCGGCCGACAAAATTCGGCTTTTAATTATCGAATTTAAAATAAGTTATTGACATATTGAACATTAGATGATAAAATCAATGTAGATATTTATAATGGAAAATTGGATGTTAACATAAAAGAATTCTTTTTCAATTTTTCACTGTGATATCGAATAAAATTGAAGGGGTGAAAAGAATGAAATACACAAAGCCCGAACTCGAGATCAAGAAGTTTGATATTCTTGAGGCTATCATGGCAGACGGCGCTTCCGCTATCGGCGGCGAGATTATCCCGTCAAAGCCGGCAATTGGTGAGGGAGAGTCTGAAGACGGCGGCATCAATCGGCTCGTTCTTTAAAATCCAAAACTGACATTCGGCAGGTGACCCTGTGTTGCCTGCCGAATATTAGTGTTTTTGCCTTGCCCTTGTTCATCTGCATCGCTTTGCGGTGGAAATGAACAAGTGCAAAACTTTAAAAAGAGGTGAAAAAATGCCTGTTTACAAAATTGCCGACCTTAGGGTTGAATATGAGCCGAGATACGATATGCTCAGGCAACGCAGCGAAAAATACCGTTGCGACGAAAAGGCCGATTTCAAAATCGGTATAAAGGACGGTGGCATTGAAAACTATCTCGAAATTTTGGGTGGAAATTCCACGCCGGAGGGGGTCGAGTACCTTATGATGGGCAGTGCGTTTCATTTGAAGCTTCTTGAATACGATGGCATTTTTCTCCATTCATCCACGGTGGTTGTTGACGGAAGGGCTTATTCTTTTTCAGCTCCGTGCCAAACGGGAAAATCCACCCACACCTCACTCTGGCTGAAAAAATTCGGCAACAGAGCCTTTATAATCAACGATGACAAGGCAATTTACCGCAAAATCGACGGTCAATACAGAGTTTTCGGCTCGCCGTTCAGCGGAAAGTATGATATCAATGTTGATACCTCCGCAGAGCTTGCGGGAATTTGCTTCATTGAGCAGGCAAAGGAAAATTCGATTGAGAAAATCGACAGCAAAGAGGCTTTGCCGCTTTTTATCCCGCAAACAATGCGTCCGCAGGAGGTTGAAAGAT
>CAYNUD010000220.1:0-1629 GCA_964400315.1 uncultured Clostridium sp.
AGGTCATTAAGCCAAAGCGATGCTCTTTTACCTAGCGTTGTCGGCTGAGCAGGCTGAAAATGAATAACACCGAGGCAGGGCAAATCCTTGTATTCGAGCGCAAACTTCGAAAGCTTGTCCATAAGGTTGACGAGCTTTGTGCGAATGAGCTTCATAGCCTCCGTCATTGTGATAATATCCGTATTGTCGCCGACATAGCAGGAGGTTGCACCGAGGTGAATGATGCCCTTTGCCTTGGGGCATTGAACGCCGTAAGCGTAAACGTGGGACATAACGTCGTGACGAACAAGCTTTTCTCTTTCGGTCGCAACGTCATAATTGATATCCTCGGCGTGAGCCTTAAGCTCGTCTATCTGCTCCTGAGTGATGTTGAGCCCGAGCTCCATCTCACTTTCGGCAAGAGCAATCCACAGCCTGCGCCAGGTTTTAAATTTAAAATCGGGTGAAAAGAGATATTGCATCTCCTTGCTTGCATAGCGTGAGTTAAGCGGGGTTTCGTAAGTATTTTTCATAATCAACATACTCGTTCAAAATTATAAAAAGATTATAATACCTTTGGGGCAAAGTGTCAAGCAATGGCAACAACTTAAAAAAATTAAAGTGTATAATTTGACATTAATTTACAAATATTGACATCTTTTTGTTTTGGATATATAATACTGCTTGTGATAGTTCGCCGTCCACAGTAAGTTTGCTATTTTTGTAGACGGTGTACGGTAAAAGACGGTTGCCTCAACTACCCGCCAATGCGGAGAGGAGGCGAATTTTATAGCCTTGCGGGAATCCGATTCCAAAGAGGTGATAAAAATAACATTTCTGAGTATTGTCGGAAATCTTTGCAGTATTATCGGCTTAGCCTTTACTGTATATGCTTACATAAAAGCAAAGAAAAAGAAGTCTGAACAAGAAAAAGAGTGAGCCGTCTGTCGCAACCAGATGGCTCACCGTTTTGAGGGCTTTGCTCTCAAAGTGTTGAAATATCTAACCGTGGCAACCGTTCGGACTACCACAGCGAGGGGCGTTTGTTACAGGCAAACGTCTCTTGCAGTTTTATTATATCAAAGCTTTACGGAAATGTCAAACATTTTTCTTGATTCCCAATATTTCGCACGTTTAATCGAAAAATCACTTTCCGAGCGATCAAGTGAACCATAGGACGGTTTAGGGCTTGACATAACCCATATAAAAAGGATATAATAATAGAGTTCGTAATATGTAACGGTCAAGGAAGTGTTTAAATGTCCGAAAGAAGTGAAAAGGCGGTCAAGCTTTTCGAAAGCGGCTACAACTGTGCTCAATCGGTTTTTGCCGCTTATGCCGATGTTTTCGGTTTCGGCGAGGATATTGCTTTGAGAGTTTCGGCAGGCTTGGGCGGCGGCGTCGGTCGTTCCCGTGAGGTGTGCGGAACGGTTTCGGCAGCGGCTATGCTCATCGGTATGAAGTACGGAACAACCGTCGGCAGCGATTCCGAGGGTAAGGAGCTTTGCTACGCCAAGGTTCAGGAATTTATTGCCGAGTTCAAAAAGCTTCATTCGACAATTATTTGCCGTGACCTGCTCGGACTTAATCCGGGTGAAAATTCTCACCCCACGCCCGACAAAAGGAACGAACAATATTACAAAGAACGCC
>CAYNUD010000221.1:0-1621 GCA_964400315.1 uncultured Clostridium sp.
GTCTCTGTTTTCGGCTTTTTCAATTGCATCGCAGTCCGTGCCGATAATGCGAACTCCCTTGTCCGCAAGCGGCTGAGCAAGGTTTACGGCAGTCTGGCCGCCGAGAGTTGCGATAACGCCGAGGGGCTTTTCGAGATGAACGATATTCAAAACGTCCTCGGGCGTGAGCGGCTCAAAATAAAGCTTGTCGGCGGCGGTGTAGTCGGTGGAAACGGTTTCGGGGTTGTTGTTTATGACTATCGCCTCGTAGCCGAGAGCCTTTATCGTTCGCACGGCGTGGACGGTGGAATAGTCAAACTCAACACCCTGACCTATTCTTATCGGGCCCGAGCCGAGAACAATAATTTTTTCTTTATCCGAAACAATCGACTCGTTTTCTTCGGCGTAGGTTGAATAAAAATAAGGAACGTAGCTGTCAAATTCGCTGGCGCACGTGTCAATCATTTTGTATACGGGGAAAATATTTTCCCTGCACCTGAGAGCATAAACGTTGTCGGCCGTGTCGTTCCAAAGCTCGGCAACATAGGAGTCCGAGAAGCCCGAACGCTTTGCCTCACGCAAAAGCTCAATCGAACCGACACAGGCTTCAAGCTCCTTTTCAAGGTCAACGATTTTCTTGATTTTGTCGATAAAGAACATATCAATCTGCGTAATATCGCAGATGAGAGAGGCATCAACACCCATCCACATAAGCTGAGAAATGGCGTAAAGCCTGTCGTCGGTGCCCTCTTTTATGTAATCGAGAAGCTGCTCGACCGTCATATGCTCCGAATCGAATTTTTCAAGGTGAATGTGATTTCTGCCGTCCTCAAGCGAACGAATTGCCTTGAGGAAGCTCTCTTCAAAGCTCCTGCCGACGCTCATAACCTCGCCCGTCGCTTTCATTTGAGTTGAAAGCGTGTTGAGTGCTGTCGGGAATTTGTCGAACGGGAAGCGGGGCATTTTTGTTACGACATAATCGAGAGCGGGCTCAAAGCAGGCGGGGGTGTTGGCAAGCATTATTTCTTGAAGCTGCATACCTACGGCGATTTTTGCCGAAACACGGGCAATGGGATAGCCGCTCGCCTTTGAAGCAAGAGCAGAGGAACGGGAAACACGGGGGTTTACTTCTATAACATAATAATTGAACGAATAGGGGTCGAGCGCAAACTGCACGTTACAGCCGCCCTCGACTTTAAGAGCACGGATTATGCGAAGTGCGCTGTCACGAAGCATATGGTATTCCTTGTTTGTGAGCGTTTGGCTCGGCGCAACAACCACCGAGTCACCTGTATGAATACCCACGGGGTCAAGATTTTCCATATTGCACACGGTTATGGCGGTGTCGTTCGCATCACGCATAACCTCATATTCAATTTCTTTGTAGCCTTTAATGCTCTTTTCAATCAAAACCTGATGAACGGGGGAGAGAGCAAGGGCGTTTTTCATTTTTTCCCGAAGCTCGTCGGGATTGTCCGCAAAGCCGCCTCCCGTGCCTCCGAGAGTGAAAGCGGGGCGCAAAATGACGGGATAGCCGATTTTTTCGGCGGCATCGAGAGCCTCTTCGGTACTGTAGGTTATTTGAGAGGGAACGACGGGTTCGCCGATTTGTTCGCACAGCTCCTTGAAAAGCTCTCTGTCC
>CAYNUD010000222.1:0-1561 GCA_964400315.1 uncultured Clostridium sp.
AAAAGAATGAGCAACGATAAAGCTATAGAAATCGCCGTCGCTTCCGTTGAAATGGAGGGCTATCGGATTGACGATGAATGTATCGAATTGTGCAAAAAGCTCTTAAAAAAAGAAATAAGTATGGAACAGTATATTTCTATTATAAAACAGAATATCAAATAAACAGACGTTTCGCTTAACGCGGAACGTTTTTTATCAAATTTTGGGAACTATAAATCAAAATACGAAACATATTTGAAAAAGTATAATATTTTATTGAAATCAGTGCCCGACCTGTGTTATAATATCTGTAATTATTTAAAGAATTGGATGTGATTTTCGATGAAATGTCCGTTTTGCGGCTACTCCGAAAGCAAGGTTATAGATTCCCGCCCCACCGATGAGGGTGCACGTATTCGCAGAAGAAGGGAATGTATGAACTGCACCAAGAGATTTACGACCTACGAAATCATTGAAAGCGTTCCCATTATCGTTGTCAAAAAGGATAAATCGAGAGAACCGTTTGACAGAGCGAAGCTCTTTAACGGCCTGCTCAGAGCTTGCGAAAAGCGTCCCGTATCCGTTGAAACGATTGAAAAAATCGTTGACGATATAGAAACCACATTACAAAATTCACTTGACCGAGAGGTTACCTCTATCCATATCGGTGAGCTTGCTATGGATAAACTCAAGGATACCGATGAGGTCGCTTATGTCCGCTTCGCATCGGTTTACAGACAGTTTAAGGATATCAACACCTTTATGGATGAGCTTGCAAAGCTTCTCGGCGAAAAAAATAACTAAGCGAGATGATTTCCTTGAAAAAGAAAACAGGCACAAAAATCGGCGTAGGCGTAGGATTAACGGCAGGATTATGCTTTCTTGCAAATTTCGGCTGTGATTCCGCCATCAAACGGGTAAATCCGATTAAAAGCAAACCCGAAACACGCGAAATGTATTTGAAGCGTGCTGAGATAAGAAAGCAGAATAACCAAAATCTATATGATTTAAACCCCGAGGACCTTACCTTAAAAAGCGTTGACGGTCTTGATATGAAGGCTTGGTATCTTCCTGCCGAAAAAGAAACAAAGCGTTTTGTTATCTGCGTCCACGGCCACCGCTGTAACGGCCCCGATGAAATGAGCCATCTTATGCCGTTCTATCATTATGACCTCGGCTACAACTATCTTCTGCCCGACCTCACGGCACACGGACGCAGTGAGGGCAAATACATCGGCTTCGGCTCATTTGACGCCAAAAATATTCTTCTTTGGATTGACTATCTCATCAACCGTTTCGGCGAGGATATCGAAATTATTTTGCACGGAATATCTATGGGGGCTTCAACGGTGCTCAACTGCAATGAAATGTCACCGCCCGACCAGGTCAAGCTGATTGTCGAGGACTGCGGCTTCACCAACGCCGAGGCAGCCGTAGGCAATACGGTCAACGATATGCTCGGCTTCAAGGCACCGCATTTGGTCAAGCTTTTCAGCCTTGCAAGCAAGGTTAAGGCAGGCTATTTCTTTTCTGAAAGCGACCCGCTGAAAAATATAGATAAATCAAAAAATCCCATCTTGTT
>CAYNUD010000223.1:0-1533 GCA_964400315.1 uncultured Clostridium sp.
TTCTGTCCGCTGTCGAAAGATCCATTCTGTCGCCGATACATTTGCCGTTATTGACAACATTGTAGTGGGTCAGCATAACGCCCTTGGGGAAGCCCGTCGTACCGGACGTATATTGCATATTGCAAACGTCGTCCTTTTTGACAAGCGAAGCCATTCTGTAAACTTCCTCAACGGGAACCTCGCTCGCCTTGTCGCAAGCTTGCTCCCATGTCATACAACCCTGCTGCTCATAGCCGACGGTAACGATATTTCTCAAGAACGGAAGTCTTTTCGCATGAAGCTTTTCTCCGCTCTTTGTATTGGCAAGCTCAGGGCAAAGCTCCGCCATTATCTCGTCATAATGCGAATCTCTGTAGCCCTTAATCGTGATAAGCGTATGAGTGTCGGACTGTCTGAGAAGATACTCCGCCTCGTGAATCTTATACGCTGTGTTCATTGTGACAAGAACCGCACCGATTTTGGTTGTTGCCCAGAAAGCAATGTACCATTGCGGCACGTTGGTTGCCCAGATCGCAACGTGAGTACCCGCCTTTACGCCCATTGCAATGAGCGACCTTGCGAAATTATCGACATCCTCACGGAACTCGGAATAAGTCCTTGTATAGTCAAGCGTAGTGTATTTAAAGGCAAGCTGGTCGGGAAATTCCTCTGCCATTCTGTCAAGAACCTGCGGAAATGTTTCCTCGATAAGCTCCTCTTTTTTCCAAATAAATTTGCCCGTGTGAGTTTTGTTGTAATAATATTTCCTGCTCTTTGCGTCTGATTCGACGGTTTCCATAAAGCTCTCGTAATGAGTGAGAACAATATCGATATCATCAATCGCCTCGAACCAGTTCGGATCCCATTCAAGACTGATGAAGCCGCTGTAATTGATTGAGCTCAGAGCGTTTATCATTTCCCTGATAGGGATAACACCCTCGCCTATGAGTGTATGCTCACCGGCCTTAACCGCATCGGTCAAGTGAACCAGTTTAACATAAGCGCCGAGGTTCGTTATAGTTTTTTCGGAATCCTCACCGCCGACAAAGAATGTTTCGTACATATTCCAATCCGCACCGATATAATCGCTTGCAAAATGGTTCATAAGCTCGCAAAGCTTTGCTGTATCGGCAAAAATTCCTGCGGTTTCGACGATTACAATAACATTGTTCTTTTCGCCGAATTCAATGGCATTTGTCATAAATTCAACGGTATTCTCGTAAGCATCCTCACCGCCCTCGGCAACGACCTTTACATAAGGAACATTCAGATTTCCCGCAACGGAAACGGCAGAAAAGAGCTTTTCAATATTTTCCTGTGAATTATCGGCGGCATTGCAGCCCGAGTTAATGCAAACAATGCTCTTTTTTTCGTTGATAAGCTTTCTTTTGGTGGCCGACGCCATATCCGGATTGAACGGCGATGTTCTTCCCGAAAAGCTCTCTGAGCGAAAATCGTGAATTTCTATTCCGTCATATTTAAGCTCCTCGGCAAGAGCCAAAAAATCATCGAAGCTTTTGTTTTTATGAAACCTTGTTGAAAAAGCTAATTTCA